>NZ_JRXI01000100.1:0-2326 GCF_000813645.1 Neochlamydia sp. TUME1
ATGCGGACAATTTCTCGCTGCCTGTTTGTCTGTTATCATTTAAATCATTAAATCGGAAGTTCCATTTTTTTTATAAGGTTAAAGTATTTAATTATTTTATTATTAAAGCTTTATGTCTTTTTTATAAAATTTTGTAGTCACCAAAATTTTAATTAAAATTGTTTTTAGTATTTACATAAATCCTTTTATTAGTGTATTTTGTAGATATGCATATAGTGAAGTCAAAATTCAAATCAGCTGCCGGCAAAGTTTATGAAACAATTTTGCTGCGAGAATCCTATAGAGAAGGCAAAACCGTTAAAAAACGCACGGTGGGTAATCTATCCAATTGCACACCTGAAGAAATTGCTGCTATCCAGTTAGCTTTAAAACATAAAGGTAATCTCCAAGCTTTAACCTCGTGTAGTGGAGCCACAATGCAAGAGGGATTATCTGTCGGTGGCGTATGGGTGATCTACCAAATGGCTAAACGTTTAGGAATTGTGGATGCACTTGGCAATAGCCGAGAAGGTCAGCTCGCTTTGTGGCAAGTAGTAGCACGCGTATTGGAGCAAGGCTCAAGACTTTCTGCCGTCAGGTTGGCAGAAACATATGCCATTGCTCCTGTAATTGACTTGCAAAAGGGCTTTAACGAAGAAGATCTTTATAAGAATCTTTTGTGGTTATGTCAAAACCAAGCCTCTATCGAAGATCGATTGTTTACTAAAAGTTTTAGCAAAAAACCTCCTCACTTATTTTTGTATGATGTGACTAGCTCGTATTTAGAAGGCGAGAAAAACGAGCTGGCCGATTGGGGTTATAACCGAGACAAAAAGAAAGGTAAGAAGCAAATTGTGATAGGCTTGCTAAGTTCAGCCGATGGCACACCCGTATCCACCGAAGTGTTTAAAGGCAATATGCAAGACACTTCTACATTTTATGCCCAAATCAAAAAAGCCAAAGAACGCTTTAAATGTGAAAAAGTCACTTTTGTAGGCGATAGAGGAATGATTAAAAGCGGGCAGATCGAAAATTTACAAGAGCATGGTTTTCATTATATTACCGCTATGACAAAAGCTCAAATAGAGACCTTAATGAAAAGAGGTGTGATCGAATATACGCTATTTGATAAAAATTTGGCTGAAGTCAAAGAAGATGGGATAAGATATATTCTTAAACGTAATCCTGTGCGCGCCCAGGAAATCGCTCATTCTCGCCTCAGCAAGCTAGCTAGCATAGAAAAATTGGTTGCTATGCAAAATGCCTATCTACATGCGCATCCCAAAGCACGGGTAGAAGTAGCCCTGAAAAAAATTAAAACTAAAATCGAGCGTTTAGCGCTTAAAACTTGCGTGACAGTTAGCGCGCAAGATAGAAGCTTATCTATATGCCTCAATCAAGAAATACTAGCTGAGGATGCTAAGCTAGATGGTTGCTATGTGATTAAAACCGATCTTGCTTGCGAAGAAGTGAGCATGCAAGAAGTACATGATCGTTATAAAGATTTAGCGAGGGTAGAATCAGCTTTTAGAACAGTAAAAAGCGATCTTGAGATACGGCCAGTCTATGTACGTTCAGAAGAAAGTACAAGGGGTCATGTTTTAATTGTAATGTTAGCCTACATGATTATCAGAGAACTTGATAAAGCCTGGAAGGACCTTTATTTAACAGTAGAAGAAGGCTTACGCAGTTTATCTACTTTAACGCTAATAGAATGGACAGTAGATGAAGGCTTAAGCTTTCAGCAAATCCCAGAGCCACGTCACCAAAACAGACAGATGCTGGAAGCCTTAAAAGTAAAGTTACCAAAAGTTTTACCAAAGAATCATGCGCATGTAGTCACTAGGAAGAAGCGTCGATAATTTACTTAAATTATTAATAACCAACAACTTGATCGCTACCGATTGTTTTTAAAAAAGTGGAACTTCCGTTAAATAAGCTTCCAAACGACTCTTTAAGCTTATAATATACTTTCAACTCAAGGTTTAAATTTAAGATCTTGTCTAGCACATCTTCTTGTTGCTCTGTTAGATTTTCATGATTCTTTAACAAGATATACTTGGTATTTTTCCATATTTCTTGATCGGCACTTTCCTGTTTTACCCTCTTCCTAAATCTATCTAACGCTTGATTTAAGTTTTGCATAACATGGAAACGATCAGCTACAGCTTGGGCCTTAGGTAGCATCTCTTCTACTACCGCTCGAGAAGGAGCCCATAAATCTATAGCTACATACTTAATCCCTTCCTTGAATTCCTCATCGCATGACGCCATATAGTCTTTTAAAGCAGCTTTTTTCCTGTCCTTAAGGATATCAATTACTCTTTTATTAGTTAGGTCGGTAATC
>NZ_JRXI01000101.1:0-11519 GCF_000813645.1 Neochlamydia sp. TUME1
GACTTTTGGCTTAATATCAACTAACTTAAACGTGGGCTGGCCACAGTATGGACATAGCCGTATAGGATTTATAGGAGTAATTAAAACTCTAACCGTATCCTCCTGAATATAAATGTCCTTAAACTTTACCCCTTCCAGATTAATAAGCTTTGTTAGATAATCATTATTTAGCATTTGTTCACTCTTCTTTATTGTTTGCAAACACTAGGATGTGACAAATACTATTTTTTTTTAAGTACTTCTAGCATTAAAAAAAACTTTTACCACACAAACCTCCGAAGAGCCAAAACTTTTTTCCAATAATTAATCAAACAGAGCCAGCGCTTACCTGCTCTTTGCCCTTTTATCTATTTTTTAAGCGCCTAATAATAGCCGCAGGAAATGAAACATCGTCTCAACTATTATTGCTAGCTTAGCTTTTTGCAAAGAAGCAATCCTGCTTTCCAGAAGAAAAGAAAAGCTCCCCTGAACTACTCTGACAATCAATCACGAGCAGCAGATTAAAAGTGATCCTTGATAATAAACCCTCCCTGTAGGTTAACCCTTCGTTACACTTTTTCTTTAAAGAGAAATTTTCATTGAATCTTCTTCGCCCTCAAAGTAAATTTTGAAAATTTTTCAATCAGTAATTAAGAGAAGGGAGCTTTTTCCTTGTCGCGCGTGAGTAATCAAAAAAAATCTCCTGAAGGACAAAATCTATCTTTTAATCTGCTTAAGTAGGAATAAATATCTAGAATTTATTTCAGTAAAAACGTAAATAAAGAAGTTTTGAAAAATTAGGCACCTATATCATGCTTGCTAGGCCAATGAAAAAATATAAGATACCTTCCTTAATTTCTATCTTAGCTTTCTTATCCCTTATCACAATCAATTTTACGAGCTGTTTAAAACAACGTCAACCCAATATTTATGAGTTTCCTACTAGAGCTTTAGAAGAATCGCTCCTCTCAACAATTAATGAAGGGCCATTTACTCCGGGTGAATGGCCCCAGGCCCACTGGTGGTTAATGTTTGGCGATAGCCAACTCGATAAGCTTATAAGCAAGGCGTTATCTGATAATCCAGGTATTAAAATTGCTCAAGCTCGTGTAAAAATAGCCAATTATGCTGCTCGAGCAGCAGGTTCTGCTCTATGGCCTACGCTAGAACTTGAAACCGATATAGCTCGGTCGCGCACAAGTAAAACAGGTACAATTGCATCTATAGCTTCATCCTCCCCCCCAGCCTCAACTTTTACTACCCCTCCAGCTTTCCCTACTCGTTCCGGGGGATTTATTTTTACGCAGACAGAAATTAATTTAGACGCCCATTACCAGCTCGATATATGGCAGCAAAATTTAAATAGCTTTAAAGCTGCTGTAGGCGAAATTTTAGCTAGCAAAGCAGATGCAGCTTTTTCCTCCGTCATATTAAGTACTTCTATAGCCCAAACTTATTTCCGTTTGCAGGTTTCCTATGCGCAAAAAATATTGGCTTTAAAGAAACTTCATAATCGCGCTGAGTACCTCCAATTGGTAGAAAAACGCGTTAAAAATGATATTGATAACCAATGTGTTCTAAAAAAGGCTCAAACATATCATTTAGAAGCACAATTGCTACTCAAGCAAGTTCAACTTAAAATTAAAGCCTATAAAAATCAACTGCAAGCCTTAATAGCAGGAGATTTCTGTGAGCCCATAGAAGCAATCGCGATTGAAAATCAAGACCTCTTTCTCTTTTCGCTACCTACAAATCTACCCTTTAACCTTTTAGCGCATAGGCCTGATGTGACAGCAAGCGTCTGGCGAGTAGAAGAAGCAGCAAAAAAAATTAAAGTTGCACGAGCGGCTTACTATCCAAGCTTTAACATACTGGGGCTTTTTGGCTATCAAACTCTTCACCCTCATGACCTTTTTAAATGGAGAAGTATTTATGGGCAAGCAAGCCCCGCCATTAACTTGCCCATTTTTGAAGGAGGACTCCTTCAAGCTAATTTAGGCACAGCGCATGAAGAATATTACATTGCCATCGAACAGTATAATCAATCTATTCTCACAGCAGTCCAAGCTGTATTAGATAGCATAGCGGAGTTAAAATATGCTTTTGAAGAAATGCAAGATTCTGTACAAATCACCAAGCTATCAGAAGAAAACTCACTACTTATTAAAGAAAAATTTAAACATTATCTAGCTTCTTACTTAGATGTATTAGACGCCGAGTTTGACAAAACCTCTCAAGAGAATAAAAAGCTAGTAGCCTTAGAAAATTATTACATTCGATTTACAAGCTTAATCAGTGCATTAGGGGGTGGATACGAGAATGAAAGCCAATGAAGAAACGTCCAGGATGATAGAAGATACAATAAAAGATTCAGTAGCCCGACCGCAGAAGACTAATAAATCCTCTGAAAAATCGCCTAACCCTGATAATCTAGATAGCCAAGAGCCCTCATCTTCCCCTTTATCTCCCTCTAATACTATCAAGAGAAATAGAAAGCTTTGGGGATTTACATTAATCTTGGCCTTAGCAAGCCTAAGCTGGGGTTTACTCTATGTGCTATATCTTCAAGGTTACGAAACTACAGATGATGCTTACGCGAGTGGGAATATGATTAACATTAATCCCTCTATCACCGGTTCTGTAATTGCTTATTACGTGGATGATACGGATTTTGTGACCGAAGGCCAACTTTTAGTACAACTCGACCAAACAGAATATTTACTCAAATACGAGCACTCTCTGGCCTCCTTGGCTTCCACAGTCTTAAAAGTACGTCAGCTTTATGAGAAAGTAAAAGCAAGTCAATCGACCCTAGAAGCACGCAAGATTGCTTTGTCAAAAGCAAATTATGACTATGAAAATCGCTCGCACCTTGTAGGAATGCAAGCTATCTCTAAAGAAGAATATACTCATTCTAAAGCCGACTTATCTATAGCGAAAGCTACTCACCAAATTGCTGAGGCAGAGCTAGCGGCCGCTATAGCAGCCGTCGGAAATACATCTTTAGAATGCCATCCTCTGCTTATTGAAGCCAAATCTCAAGTCCGTAAAAGCTATTATGATTTACAGCATTGCCGCATTTATGCACCCGCCACAGGTTATGTAGCTCAACGTACCGTTAACGTAGGACAATCCGTACGGCCGCAAACGCCTCTTATGGCTATCATTTCCCAGAATGATTATTGGGTAGAAGCAAACTTTAAAGAAACTCAATTAAAATTTATGCGTATTGGCCAACCGGCTACGATCAATTTTGATATGTATGGTTCAAAGATAGAATATGTAGGAAAAGTCGTGGGCATAGCTTCAGGTAGCGGCAGTAAGTTCTCTTTAATCCCTCCTCAAAATGCAACAGGAAATTGGATCAAGATTGTTCAACGCCTACCTGTACGTATAAGCGTTGAGCCTGAGCAAATGAAAAAATATCCTTTGCGCTTAGGAATTTCTGCTAAAGTTAAAGTAGATATTAGCAATCAAGATTTACCTATGCTTGCCAGCACCTCTCCAGGCCGCCCTCTAGCTGCTACTACAGTGTTTAATGTTCATTTAGAACCCATCGATCATGTAATCGACGAAGTAATTCAAGCAAACTTAAAGAAAAAAGATGATTAGCGATGAAGAATGAACAATACGAACAAGGATATAGGCTTACTTTACTTAATGTGGCACTAGGCTTAGGAACATTTATTCAAGTGCTAGATACTTCGATTGCAAATGTAGCCATTCCCTATATTGCTGGCAATTTGAATGTAAGTACTGAGGAAGGCACCTGGGTGATCACTTCATTTTCTGCTAGCAATGCTATCATTCTTCCCCTTACCGGTTGGTTATCTGATTATTTTGGCCGAGTACGCCTTTTTTGCTGGTCTATCGCTCTATTTACCATTACCTCATTCTTTTGTGGATTTTCTTCATCTCTTAGCATGCTAGTTTTTTTTCGTGTATTGCAAGGCGCTGTGGCGGGCTCGTTAATTCCCTTATCCCAAACTTTATTATTAGCTAATCATCCTCCGGAAAAGCAGGGGAACGCTTTAGGTTTTTGGGGAATGATTGTTATTGTAGCTCCAATTTTAGGACCTATTCTAGGTGGTTACTTGACCGATTTTTATAGTTGGCCATGGATATTTTATATGAATGTTCCTATTGGTTTATTTTCTGCCAGTGTAACCTGGTATTTACTTAAAGATAAAGACAGCCAAGTGGTAAGAAATCCCATCGATTGGGTTGGGATTGCTTTGTTATCGCTAGGAGTAGGATGCTTACAGATTATGTTAGATAAAGGCAAGGATTTGGATTGGTTTAAATCTAACACTATTCTCGCACTCGCAATTGCTTCTATCATTACCTTAAGCTATTTTATTATATGGACTTATTATCAACCTTATCCTGTAGTCGATCTTTCTTTTTTTAGAAATATCAATTTTGCTTTTGGCTGCCTTGCAACTACGATTGGCTTTTTATTTTATTTTGGTAGTACTGTGACCCTTCCTCTTTGGCTACAAACAGAACAAGGCTATACCCCTTTTTGGGCAGGTTTGGCGGTAGCTCCTGTAGGGATTATCCCTTTTCTACTCTCTACTAGTGTAGGAAAATATATGAACCGCTTTGATCTTCGCTTTATTTCGTCGTTAAGTTTTCTGTTTTTTGCTTTAAGTTTTTTTTACCAAGCTCATTTTACTACGGCTATTAGCTTGCAAGCAATTATGCTTGCCCGTTTCCTCCAAGGATTGGGGGTAGCTATTTTCTTTTTACCTCTTGTACAACTCTCTTTAGGTAATATCCCCAAAAACCGCTATGCAAGCGCCTCGGGTCTTTATAATTTTATCCGTATTCTTGTCGGGAGTGGATTTGGGACATCTTTGTCTATTGAGTTATGGACTCGCCTTAAAACCTTTCATCGTGCTCGCCTTACAGAAACTTTAACAATTTTCAACTCTTCTACCGAAAAATTCTATGAAACTCTAGAAAATTATCATCCTTTTTTTACCTCAGACGTTTCTAATCAACTTTTAGAAAAGCTGATTGAGCAACAAGGCTATATGCTCTCTACCAATGATTTAGCTTGGCTAGCAGCTTGGGGCTTTTTAGCTATGATTCCTTTAATTTTTTTGTGTAAAAAAGTTAAGATGTCTAATAGTAAATCCTCTACTACGGCTGCTCATTAAAGCAAGATGGTTGGCTCTAATCAAACTTTATTTAACCTTATCCTAATAAAGAAGCCTGCTGAGCGCCTGCTATAAACTACCTCTTGCTAATGAGCGACAGAGGGATGTCTACAAGCTCGATGTTATCCTCTGTATATTGCACTTGTAAATGTTAGAAATAAAGCTATCTACTCCTTAACTTTCCACAATTTTAGTTCGTTGGCTCTTTAATATTTCCTTTAAACTTAGATAAGCACTTTCAGCGCTGATTGCTCCCTCGAAAAAGCTGTGTATAAGGCTTTCTTCTTTTTCTTTAACTTCCTTAGATAGAGACATCCACAAAAAGCGATTGATAAGAGCAAGATAGGAATCTTCTAAGCAATAATAACGCTTAATAAACTCCACTAACTTATCCCACTGCATTCTAAAAGAGCTATCCTGAAGTAATGCTTCAAATTTTTCTAGAAAGGAAGGGACGGGCCAATCTGCAAATTGCTTTAAGAGCTCGCAATACTTTAAAACTTCCGGCAGCATTAATTTTTGCGCTAACCGTATAAAAGCCTCTAGCGTTCCTGTTTTATGCCGACGCACTTCATAAAAAGGAATTTTGCCTGACTGAATGCAATCACTCAATGAGCCGTCGCCTGTACAGCCTACAATTTCTCCACTCAAATTTATTAGTTTAGTAAAATCTGAAGCTGGTAAAGGAAGAACGCAAACTAGCCGTAAAGTTTTTCTTGGCGCCAAATTAATTTGATTTAATACTGTTTCTCTGACAGAAGGTACAAAATCGACTACAAGGATTGTAGAAAATCCATAAGCAAGCATCCAACTATCGCTAAATTGAAGAAACTGTTCTTTTTTCTGCTGAGGAAGAATAATAGTAAGATGGCGGCTATCATGCAGATGGCGGCGGCACATCATCTCAATAAAAATTTCTCTATGAGCAGAAGAATGAGGCAAGTATGCTACTTCTATAGCATAATCCTTTAAATAACTTTTAAGTTGCTCAGCATGGGGCTGATCAACTTGCCATAAATACTGGCATAAAGCTGTACAGCTCCAATGAGAGGTTGTATGGTGATTATTAAGGAAAATCCCTTCCTCAAATGCATTTAATCCTATGCTAAACCAATGCCGTTGAAGGTAGTTGGCTATCCCTTGAAAATTTCCCGCTTCCGCAAAGTAAAGAGATTTTGAAACTAACTCAGGATTATCAAAAGTATTCAAGGCCAAAGCGATGTGAACAATAGCTAAGCTTTTTTTCATTAAAAGATAAAGCTTTTCCGCTTCTGCTTTTTTTTGCCGATAATAATAGTAAGATTGAATAGATCGCTGCACTTCATTAGAAAGCTCTTGAATGGCTACAGCTGCCCGAGGATGTGTTTCTTGCAAAGTTTCATACTCAGCTAAAAGTCTATTATGCTCGAGTAGTAATTGATCTAGCTGCGCTTCACATAAAAAATTTTTCTTCCCCTCTAAAATAGGTTCTAAGATAACGCTGCAAGCTTCCTCGGTTTCTTGAAAAGCATAAATATTTTCCTTTTTTATATGATAAGGATAAGGATCAATGGAAGGCAAGGATTGCTTATGCGTATAAGCAAGATAAACCTCTAAAGCAGGGTGATGTTCTTTTAAAATTTTAGCACATTTAAATAAGGTTACATAATCCCCTATTCCGTCAGAATGCACGGCAGAAAGTAAAAAAACTGACCCAGGAATTTTAGGAGGATGTTGGAGATAAAGAGGTTGGAATAGGTGAAGAAAAGTAAAGCCTACCAAATTATATAAGGCATCCTCTACTTGTAATTTTTCTTCAGCAGAAACTTTTGCCTCTTTTAAGGCTATCCAATAACTATGTAGCGATTCAATTAGAAGAGGATTTAGTTTTCGGATCAAAAAAAGGATCTTCAAAAGGGTTCAGACTATCAAGCATTTATTTTCTCCATAAGAGATCCTTTTTCTATATTTTATTTACCACTTTTAGCCTATCACAAAACCTCAGAGAGGCTAAAAAATTATAAATTTTTACAGCCATCCCTTATAAAGTTTTAGCTATCCCAGCAAAAAATAAGCTCTACTTTTACCTCCGGATGTAAGCTATGATGGACAGGACAACTTGCAGCTATCCTTTCTAAAGCTTGCTTTTGTTCAAGAGAAAAATCCTGAGGAATCTGTATCTTTATTACAATGTTTCCAATGCGACGGATAGGTTGAGTAGCCATGCTCTTTTCTACTTCCAGTCGCATCCCAGTTACATTCCAGTTTTTTCTCTGCGCGTATAAAGCTATAGTTGTCGCTATGCAAGTTGCTAAAGCACTTGCCATCAAATCTGTAGGAGAGAATGATACACCTGTTCCTCCACTATCTACAGGAGCATCTGTCTCTAGTATAGCTCGTGGATCCTCACGAATTACTTGACAGTGCAGCTCACCCGTATATAAAACAGTCACTTTAACCATAAATATCCTCTAATAAACATTCATTAACTTGGTATCTTCCTAGCTTGCTTTCTTATAACATTTTTCACTATTTTTCCTCTTAGTTTCTTTCAAACAGGCCATCAAATAAGGAAGGGAAGACTTATTCAAATAGTTGATTAATTCTTTCTTATTTAAATTTTAATAAAATGATTTTTCTATCTAGCGAACAGGATAAATCTTAAATTTTCTTATCCCTCGCTATCTCGGTCTCCTGCTTGCTCTTAAAGCTCATTCCTTTGACTTTAATTTTTTCTCTTTCGTAAAGATTAAAAAGAGGGACTCTATTAAAAACTGTTAATAATTGCCATATAAGCAAACAATAGTGTTAGATGGGGGGCGTTAAAAGTTTTCTTACCTTTTAGATAAATTTCCTGCTAGCGTTTCCACCCTTTATAAAGATAATTTTCCTCATGAACTTTTCCTTGATCCCACGAGACTATTTTTGCACTGCTCTATCAAGCTGCTTGTTAATCATATCTGTAGAAAGTAAAATCTGTTACCTTGTAAACTCTTCGCATAACAAGTTAACTTCCTATTGCCCGCCTTATGAAGAAAAATAAGAAGTTATCTTAAAGATTTATGTTTACTTAATCCTAGAGAGTTGATTTTTTCATGAAAACACCTACCAAATTACCCCATCCAAAAGCTGCCTCATGGGAGCCTGCCAGCCAATGGTATAAAAACCTTGTCGGCGAAGAAGGTCATTACTACCACCAGCAAATTATTATTCCAAATCTGTTGCGTTTGTTAAACCTTCAAGCTTGCTCCTCTCCTGCTATATTAGATATTGCTTGCGGATCAGGGGTATTAGCCCGCCATCTTCCTACCCATACAAACTATATGGGCATAGACCTTTCTCCTACTTTGATCAAAGAAGCCAAAAAATTGGATACTAACCTTCAGCACCATTATCGGGTAGCAGATGTTACAAAAAACCTTTCTTTAGATGACAAAAAATTTACCCATGCTACCATTATTTTAGCTTTGCAAAATATTTCATCTCCCTTGCAAGTGTTCCACAATGCTTATAAACACTTGGAAAAGCAAGGAGTGTTAATAATGGTTCTTAATCACCCTTATTTTCGGCTTCCTCGCCAAACTTCCTGGCAGATAGATAAGGACAAAAAGCTTCAGTACCGTCGCGTAGATAGATATATGTCTCCTCTAGAAATTCCTATCTGCGCCCATCCTAGTAAGGGGCAACAATCTGCACAGCTTACCTCTTATCATTTCCCTCTCTGTAACTATTTTCATTGGTTAAGAGAAGCTGGTTTTAGCGTATACGATATGGAAGAGTGGTGCTCTAATAAGGTTAGCACAGGTGCAAATGCTAAAATGGAAAATCGTAGTCGCCAAGAATTTCCCCTTTTTATGACTTTATGTGCTCAGAAATAAAAGGCTTTCCCTATAGAGGGATGTCACGTTTTTCTACTTTATTACCCAAGTTTGTAAAAAAGAAAAGCTGCATGGAAGCTTTTGCTTAAGAAAGCTACTTTACCTTTAGGAAAAGATCTAAAATGCTACCTAACTTAACGCGAGTTATCGGATAAGAAAGCACTCTAAGGCTGCTTCAATTATACCTAAACTGTAAGCCAGCACATGTGTTACAAGGTAGAAGGAGTCCTACAACTAACCTTACAGGCCTAGCTGGTTGGCCTATTTTTCTACAAACAACTTATCAAGTTCTTCTTCTAGCTGCTTCCATCCAATCAACTTAAGATAGCTTAAATAAGAGGATGATTTTGATTGAGTTCGCCGCTAAGGCGGAATTTAAAAAAGCGGTCTTGTTGGCTATCTAGCCTGTTTAGTTTCATAGTAAACTTTGCAAGAAATTAAGAGCTTTATAATAGATTTACTTGTAAAGAAAATATAGCATTAAAAAAAAGCTCCTAGAATCTTACTTCAAGGCGAAAATGCTTTAAATCATGTTGGACTATATAGTAGGAGAGAGTGCTCTCTATACGCCAACTATCTTAAAAGTCTTTAAAAGAGAACAAGGCTTATTTGCCACGCGTGTGCCCCTGCAAATCAAAGAGGTAAAAGAATTCATATTTGAAGCGCCTTACGACAAAACTGTAAGGATAGTAGAAGGCTATCGAGCTTTTAAGACTACCTCTTGCTATGCAGGCGTTGAACAAAGATGGGTAGTGATCCTCAGCCAAGCGGCCTATCAAAGAGAATGCCATACTTTAGCTAAGCCTTACCTTAAGGGCAATGCAAAAGAAGCCAAAGCCTTTATTAACCTCATGCAACAAGAATTTTCATGTCCAAACGATGCTGAAGATGCCAATTAGATAAGTTTGTAAAAAAACTTAAATAAATACAGATTATAGAACCTCGATTTATTGCAACTCAAAAGCATACTACGTTTAGTCGGCCAAAGCTGAGCAAAAACCTTCTATATCTAGCTACCGCCTATAAGGCATAGTAGCTTGCTCTTTGCTTAACAAGTTAGCGGATACCCCTCTGGTGATAAAGATAGAAATTCGCTTGACTTGCTTTTTAATTTTTTATATTGTCTTTAAAAAATAAAAATACTAAGCAGTTATCACTGCCCAAGGAAATAAAATGCATCCTATCTCTTCGGCATCTATTGAAAGCTTGCCCAATGAATTGCTGCTCCCTATCTTAGAGGCTTGCGCAGCTCCTCCCTTATTTAGCGTCTGTAAAAGATGGCACCATCTGCTGGCTTCTGAAGTGATGCCTTCTCTTTATAAAAAAATAGGTAAAGTACATGTTTCCCAAGGGGATATTAGCAAACAGGCTTTTATTTTAGATAGGATTTATAAGCTGGATAATAGGCTTTCTGAAGGAGAAAAAGCTAAGGCAATCTTCAAGGAGGCCTTTACTCTAGCTAAATCCCTTGCTCCTGCGGAGCTAGAATTTAAATGGAAAACCCAGGAAAAAAGGTGTTATACTCTGGCTAACTACTCCTCTTATCTGCTGAATATTAATCGCCTTTTGCTTTGGAAAAAACTTCCTAGCGGGAAAGAATACTTAAGACAAGAAAAAATCAAGTATTTACCTTTAGAAAAACAAGGGGAGCTTCTTAGAGATTGGATTAAAGAAAATTGTAAGAGCATCACGGCTCTACGTTTATTTGGAGTAGGCTTGACTTATTTACCCCCAGAAATATGCCAGTTATCTCAGCTGCAAGGGCTTAAGTTAAGCCACAACCAACTCACCAGCCTGCCTACAGAAACCGGGCAGCTGTCTCAACTGCAAAGGCTTAATTTAAGCCAGAACCGGCTCACCAGCCTGCCCGCAGAAATCGGTCAGCTGTCTCAATTGCAAAGGCTTGATTTAAACCAGAACAAGCTCACCAGCCTGTCTGCAAAAATCGGTCAGCTGTCTCAATTGCAAAGACTTGATTTAAGCCAGAACAAGCTCACCAGCCCGCCCGCAGAAATCGGTCAGCTGTCTCAACTGCAAAGGCTTGATTTAGGCCAAAACAAGCTCAGCAACCTGCCTACAGAAATCGGGCAATTGTCTCAGCTGCAAAACCTTTACTTATATCTAAACCAGCTCACCAGCCTGCCTACAGAAATCGGGCAGCTGCCTCAGCTGCTATGGCTTGAATTAAATCACAACCAGCTCACCAACCTGCCAGCAGAAAGCGGGCAATTGTCTCAGCTGCAAACGCTTTACTTAAATCAAAACCAGCTCACCAGCCTTCCTGGAGAAATAGGGCAACTGTCTCAGCTGCAATTGCTTGAATTAAATCAAAACCAGCTTACCAGCCTACCTGCAGAAATCGGGCAACTGTCTCAGCTGCAAAACCTTTACTTAAATCAAAACCAGCTTACCAGCCTACCTGCAGAAATCGGGCAATTGTCTCAGCTGCAAAACCTTTACTTAAATCACAACCAACTTACCAGCCTGCCTGCAGAAATAGGGCAGCTGCCTGAGCTGC
>NZ_JRXI01000102.1:0-1194 GCF_000813645.1 Neochlamydia sp. TUME1
ACCAGCCTGCCTGCAGAAATAGGGCAGCTGCCTGAGCTGCAAAAGCTTTACTTAAATCTAAACCAGCTCACCAGCCTTCCAGGAGAAATCGGGCAACTGTCTCAGCTGCAATGGCTTGACTTAAATCTAAACCAGCTTACCAGCCTTCCTGGAGAAATAGGGCAACTGTCTCAGCTGCAATTGCTTGAATTAAATCAAAACCAGCTTACCAGCCTACCTGCAGAAATCGGGCGGCTGTCTCAGCTACAATTGCTTTACTTAAATCAAAACCAGCTCACCAGCCTGCCTGCAGAAATCGGGCAACTGTCTCAGCTGCAATGGCTTTACTTAAATCAAAACCAGCTTACCAGTCTGCCTGGAGAAATTGGGCAATTGTCTGAGCTGCAAGAGCTTGAATTAGCAGAAAATCCTTTGAAAGATATTGCAGAAAAAATAAGGCAGCGTTTTCAATTGTAGAATGGCTGTAAGTACTTTTTAATTTGGGGAGGGCTAAAATGAAATAAAAAACTTTTAGCCATCTTATCTTTAAACAAGTAATCCGTACTTAAATCAAAACCAGCTCACCAGTCTGGCAGCAGAAATCGGGCAGCTATCCAATTGGTGGAATATCTATTCCTTGTCGGCAAACATTTTGCCAAAAATGTTTTTAGACAGATCAGAGACAAGGACTTGGGTCTCCACATTTCCTGGTGTTAACATATAAGCAAGCATTTCCCCTCTATCATTAATAGCTAAGTGTAATTTGAATCCATAAAAGTACCCTGTAGAAGTTTTTCCCCTTTTTGCTATTTTTTTAAAAACTAGGAGGGGAGTGGATGCGACGGGTATGACATACTGCCAATATAGTGGAATTAATGAACGAAATGCCTGTACACTCCCCTAAACAAGCTTGTGAATAAACAAAAAGAGAAAATAAGCATTTTTTCATTAAAGTGATGAACTTATGATAGGAAAGTGTCAAGCGACATGATAAATTGACCCCCTGGCGACATGAACTTTTGACCCCCACCTCTGGCCGGCGACACCAACAATTGACCCCCAGCCATAGCAATATTTGCCCCTTCCTCCACTAAAATTGGAGAATGTAAAAACTATGCAAGAATACAATTGTTCCTTGGATAATTTAAATCCTCAAGGGGAACTTATGAAACAACAAGAAGATGTGGAGTGTATGCTAACTTTGCATACAATGGG
>NZ_JRXI01000103.1:0-19085 GCF_000813645.1 Neochlamydia sp. TUME1
TAGGAGAATGGGGCACAGTTTTTGGAGATAGTGTAGTAGCAACAGCAATATTAGATCGTCTTCTTCATCACAGCCAGGTGATTACCATTCGTGGAGAAAGTTATAGACTGCGCGAAAAAATGCGTTCGGGACTTGTAAAACGTGGCGAGTCAACGAACGAGAAAAAATAAAACTAGGAGGAAGGGTCAAATATTGCTATGGCTGGGGGTCAATTGTTGGTGTCGCCGGCCAGAGGTGGGGGTCAAAAGTTCATGTCGCCAGGGGGTCAATTTGTCATGTCGCTTGACAGGAAAGAACAGGAGGAAAATATTTCTTCAGCGAGGGAATGACTTGTCGCCTATAGTAATCTTTAAATGTTCTATAGCCACTTTTATGAAACGATGACACTACTCATTGCTTCACTTAATGATAATTTTGGCCCTCTATTTCTTTTATTGCTTTTCCAAGTAGCGATTCTTAAATGGCTTTCAACCCATATTGTGTGCCATTCAACCTCTAATTGCTTACAAAAATCCTCTATACCGCAAAAAATGGAGATTGATCAGTGGATAACTTTTTCGATCATTTCAGCCTTCTAGCTTTAAGTTTTTTTAGTGCAAAATAATTTTGAAACATGTGAAGGTCTTTTTCAACTATTTCCTTATCCGATAACTCGCGTTAGCTTACAAAAAATTTCCCTTTTAACGTTTTTAGCAGATGGAGCAGGTAGTAGATGTAAATACAAAAGAACAAAAAAACTGAGGACTAATTTAAAGAGGTGAAAAAGCTGAAAAAAAGAAGGAAAGCTTCTAAAGCTTGTACAAATACAGCCTAGCTTTTTCTTTTTTCTATTAAAAATAAAAATTGATCAAAATTAATTGTACTAAATGAAAAATTATACCTCCAAAGCTTTTTTTCTACTACTTTCTCAAGTACTTTTATGAGCAAGATTATTTGGAATAGAATCTTATTACTTTTCAGATCCAAGAGGTAGAGGTCTATTTTCTTTCAATATAAATTACCTTTCTAGCGCGAGTGCACTCTTTTCTTGTACCCGCTTTAGAAACATTTGCACGATCTCTAAGAATAATCCCTCATTTAAATCATCATTATGAAAAAATTTATCATAAAAAGTTTTAAGTACTTCTTGTAGATGAATTTCATCCACGCTTGCCATCCATAAACCCCATTTACCTAATTGATTAGCCCAAAAACTTTGGTTTTCATTAACAAAGAAATTAATTAAATCGTACAAGATGGTGGCAGTCAGTGATAAACCCTGCTGAAATTGCCTTTCCATCTTTGCTTCCTTCTCTTTTATTTTTACCGCTGAGGTCTCCATTTTTTTAACCTTTATTGCTCGTCGAATTTCTTCTAATTCTTCTTTCAGCCTTATAATTTTTTGTTGTGCTGCTCAGCTGTATGATTATCCTCTGCCGCCTTTAATAGATTTCTTTTATCTTCAATCTTACGCTTTAATTGTTGTTCTTTAGCCTTTAAGGTATTTAAAGTCTCAGGATTTAATAAATTTTTTATAAATTGATCATTTAGATACTTTTTATTAAGAGCCTGAGCCGTTAAATCAGTGATTCCTAAAATAGAAGCTCGAACAGGATGCATGGCTGGTACTAAAACAGCTGTTAACGCATTTCTAACTCGAGAAGTCTTTGTAATGTGCTGTATAAACGTCTCTAGGAACGTTGTCTTAGATGCTGTGGGATCGCCTCCTAACTTACCCATTTTGATAATATTAGCAATCATGTCTACGTAAACCGTTTGTTTATCATTGGCTCCTATAAAGAAGTTGTTTAAAGTAGTATCAATATCGGCAGCTTCCAAGGTCGCATCGGGAGAGATTTTATGCAGCACTTTTTGCTTTTCTCTAAGTTCTATAACTATTATTTCTAATAGAGGATTAAGATAAATAACGAAATATTCCTGGCTTGCGGGATCTAATTCCATTTCTGGATGTTTTTCGCAGATTTTCTGCAACAGAATATCAGCAATCCTTTTTACAGCTGCTCCGTTGGTTGGATCCTCAATTAAAAGCCTTAGCTGGGGGTGAGAAATATCACCAATATGATACTTTGCTAAAAATGTTAAGGTAAAATCTATTAAAATATCAGGTAGATGGTTTTCTAGAAAATTCACCTTGCTAATTTTAAGTTCCTTCCAAGAACATTTAAGTCTACTTGAGCACGATTCCCATAATTCCTCAACAAGCTTTCCTTTAAGTCGAGGCTGCAAATGACTCTCAAGCATCCTGGCGAAAAAGTAGGTGGAGTGTTGCACATCGATAGTCATGGTATAGGAAACAAAAGATCTTATTATTTCCTTATGAATAAGAGGAAAAGTTTCTGCCAGGAACTCCATCCGTTTTTTTTCTTCAGATAAAATTGTAAAGATTCCTTTTAATTGTTGAGCTAAAACTTTGGTGGCATTTTGTCTAACTACATTGAGAATAAATTTTTTGCTTATCCTAACAACAGTGTTGTTTATAGTATCAATTTTGCTAGCAAATTTTGGAGGAAGCAAAGATTTAAGAAATTGATGAAGTTCTCCCACCATATTTTGAATTTCAGGTTCGATAATGATGTTGTCTAATAGCTCTTCAAAAGCATCTAATACTACAACCTTCCCTTGGACAAGTTCTTGATGGCCCGTTGGCAAAGCATAATTTAGAAGCTTTTCAACGAGGGGTAAGAAAAATTTATTTTCTTCTACAGCCTTATACCCTTCTATATCTTCTTTTTTGATATAAGAAGGAATATCAATTAAAGCGCGTGCTAAATCAGGGAGATTGTATAGAGGCTCTCCCTTCGTATCCTTAGCTATCAGCTCCTGCGCTATATGCTCGCGCCAAACAGTTTCGTTTTCTTTTCCTTTAACCTGAGAGAGGTTGCCGCTAACAATCTTTTCTGCTTTAATTAAATTAACTAGCTGATTATTAAGCATTTGTGCTGAATTATCAAAAAGGTTTTTGTAATCTTCGTCAGTAATGAGATCTATTAAAGTAGCTATACGATTAAAAAGCAGCGCAGATAAGCGTTGCATATTGTTAGTTAAGTGACGCTCTACCATACCAGAGAGCTTATTCTCCAAAAAGTATTGAAATTCATCCATGTGACTTTCCAATTTATATCTAATAAGCCACTGAACGGCTGCAACATAAAATTTAGAAATCATAATATCATATTTTACATCACGAGGACCTGTATATTCTGCTAAAGAATGAATTTCTTCCGGATGGTTGTACTTTTGGCTTGCCCATTGGCGAATGGGATCCAAATAAAGTTGTAAATCTTCATTTGTTGTTACGAGATTCATTTTTCGCAAATAGGTTTCCATCTTCTCGAACACGCCTTCTTTGAGAACCCCATCTTTATCTTTTAGCTCTTTAAGTAAAATATTAAAAAAGCTCTTGGTGGAGGTATCAAGCTCAAATTTATAACCATGCTTAATAACTTTTTTAAGAATAGTATTGACCCAAGGAGAAATGATTTTGGTTATCCAATCTAATACTTGAGGAATGCTCTCCGGAAGATTTTGAGCATTCCTTTCTACGGTTTGGGTGAGGGGTCGTATTTTCTCCTGGAAGATTTCTTGGCTAATTCGTGACATAAAATCAGCAACGAACTTGCCCACTTTTTGTAAAGAGGGATTTAAATCATGAATGTCTTCCTCAAAAAAGAAATTATGGCTAGGTTGTGCTGTCTCTGGTTTATTCTCCACTATTTTTATCTCTCGGATAGCACTGGTTACTTCCACAGAAGGCATGGAGGGAGTAGTTAATAGAGCGGAGTCAGGAGCTGCTTCTTTGTCCTTATTTATGTATTCCATCAGTCTAATTTGTTTATTGCTTAAACTTATTTTCTTTGTTTTAAATAAGCTAAATAAATGTGCAAATATTCCAACTATAAAACGGCGGATTTTTCCCCATGTAGACAATCTTTCCACTGTCAGGGGAATTTCAATCTTTAGGGTTGGAGTTTGGCGAGATTGTGCGGTTACAGGCACAGTAATATGATCAATTTTCAGCTGATTGTTTGGATGCAATAAAGGCTTTAATTCGCGATTGAGGGCCGTGCTCATATGGATAGCTGATAATGAGGTTAAAAGAATTTTATTGAGCAAATGCTCATTGAATGACTGGCGGCCAATAGTCCTAGTAATGACTCTGAGAGCTGTTTGTCCAATCTTATCAGCAGTATTGCCTACCAATTGACGAAAAATAAATTTGCCGATCAGAGGCATTTTTTTCTTTGCTTTGTAAAGCATTATATCGTAACCAAGTCTTGCAACTTTATCTACTTCAACAGGAAGATTTTTCTGAGCTTGGGTTACTTCTTTTTGATGCTTATTATCTTCTGCTACTATTTCCTCTTTTAACTTCAGTTTATTTTGCAAAAGTTTTTTTGCTGATAGCAACTGATTAAGCAATCTGTCATCATTACCATTAAGGCCAACTTTTTCTTCTATTTGCTTTATTCGTGCTTCTATAGCCTGTATATCTATTTCAAGCTCTTCCAAGGAAGGATATTGCTTGATCAATTTTTTCATAACCTCTCGATCAAGATATTTATCTTCCATCAAAGGAATTAGGCGATTAAGGCCAGGCCTATAGGATTGACGAAGATTATGCAAAGAGTTAGTAATCAGCTTGCTGGACATATTGCGTAGGGCTTTTAGGTTAAACAAACGTGGAAGAAAACTGCCAAATTGGCCTGCACGCAAACCTACGTCAATAAAATTAGCAAAATGAGGGTTATTGTCTTTTGCATTTTCTTCTTTGTAGTAGGCTTTGATAATTGCAATAACTGACTTTACCCCATCTTTCTTAGGATCTCTTTTTTTTACTTCTTGGATCAGGTTAACGATTTCATCTATACGTATTTTAACAATATCAAAAAAGATCGCTTCTTTTTCTTTAGAAAATCCGTAGAGCTTTCCTTCTTCGTTAGCTAATTGAAATAAAAACTGTAGCAGTTTTTTTTCTGCTGCTTCATGAGGAAGCTTGTGGAAATAAGGAGCCAGCTTATTAAGATTATAGTAAATGAGATCATCTGCAAAAGCTTGAATCATTATCTCTACAGTAGACGGTAGTATATTACTTGCTATTACAAGATTAAGCTCTTCCGGCTTTGACATTTGTTTAATAAGAAGCTCTAATGCCTCGTTAAAGCCTATTTTGATTAATTCAGAGCATCCATCTAAGGCTAGCTCTTTAAAATCACTTGCGGTTTTACCTAGTTCAACCAATTCATTGTATTGCTCAGGAGTTAAAATCATTTGAGCTATTTCTTTAGCTTCGTTGAACAGTTCAGTAAATTCTTCAGGAAGTTTTATGGTAGATAAGAGGTTTTCTAATCCCTTGATTTTTTTGCCATCTTTAATTACATCGGGTAAAAGAGTATTTAAGAAAAGCCTAGAAATTTCTTCTGCCGTGTTATTTTCTATCACAAACTCTTTGCTGCCATTAAGCGCGAGGAAAGTTTTAAATAAAATATCTTCCTCAATTGCTGGTACTCCTCCCATTTCTTGGAGCTTTTGTAAGTATTTTTTGCAAAGATTATAGTCTCTAATCTCTTTTTGAGTTTCAGGCTTGCATTTAATAACCTTTTGAGCATACTTTTCAAGTTTTGTATGCTCGCTAACGGCTTTTTCTGCTTCTTCATAGCTATCAGCAACATTTGTAAGGTGATTGCTTATAACCTCCACTATTTTATCAAATAGCACGGTAAATTGCTCATCTCCCATATTGTCTAAGATCTCAGCTAGACGTCCTGAAACTAAATCAGTTATATTTTTAGCATTCTCTTGTAAAGAAGTTTCAACAATGAGAGGGAGTCTATTTTGGAGGATATGATTAGCTTTATTTTTGTAAAAAATAATTTTCTTTTCCACTAGCAAATGTAAAGCTTGTTGGAAAACATGATTAATCATTTCTTCGGAAGGCTTGTAAGGCTCATCATCAAACAAGCTAAGAAGTGATTGGGTATGATTAGACTCAAAAAGCCAATCTACAATTTTAGTACTACAAGCCTCCAGGTGCTCTTTAATATTCTTGGAAGGTAAACTTTTAGGAGCACGTGGAAGCACAAAATCAACTTTGCCATCCATCTTTCTTAACAATTCTGCTTTAAAGGCCAGATGAAACTCTTTACGCTTTTCAGGCTCTTTAGGCTGAATATCTTGCACTGCCCAGCCCAGCAATTTATCAATTTGTTCTATAGCTTTTTGATTAACTTCAAATTTTTGAATTAATTCAAAAATAGGTTTTACGGAAAGACTACCGATCTTAATAGCTTGTTGAGCTAGATCACTGACAATATGAGGAATTTCTTCCGATTTCTCATTAACCCATTTCACAGGGGAAGCGATGTACTGTTTATGTATGCATTCCATCGCTAGTTGAGCTAGTTGGCGGGAAAAATCTCTCATACCCTCTAATGACTCATTAAAGTGTGAGGGGGTTTCCTGATCAGAAGAGGCTACAATTCTAAGCTTGTGGGGAAATTTATAAAGTTGAGTATGTTTAAATTTTTCAATTACTCTTAAATTTCTTTTATTTAAAGGAACACTATATAACTTTCCGCAACTAAAAAAACGTAGAGTGTGGCGCCATATTCTAGCAATCTTCTGAGAAAAAGAAGAGTGAGGATCATTTTTTTGAGGAGTAGAACTTGACACAGGTACAGTTAGCTTAGCAGGTTCAATAGAAGGAAAAGCATGCATAAATTCACTTAAATTTAAATTATTATTTGATCCCTCAAGTATATTAGATCTAACCTTTAAAGTAAATTAATGGAAGATTAAGTTCTTATAAATTTAGGCCGGCTTAAATACCAACTAAGCATTTTTTAAAGTATGCTATAAAACTTTTTTATTTCTAGTGTAGGGGGTAGATAAATCCCTAAAACTTTTTACTGAGAGGTCATTTAATCTATAGAATCGTCCTAAATGGGGAGGCAGCCAGAGGTAGGGCGCTACTTAAGTTATTACTGCTAAAAAGTTAATGTTAACAAAAAGCTATAGTAAAAAATGGTTGAGTGTAAGCATATTTGGCTGCCTAGAGGCCTGTAGAATCCCCCCTCTATAGCTTGGTATATTCCTATGGCAACTTACTAGCAAACGCTCTCCTACTAAAGCCTACCTTTTCATAGCAAAAGAGCCAAAAATTCACTTCTAATTTTTTCTTTTTAATGATAGAGGAAAAATAAATAATTAAGCTTTTTTATAAGCATTGCCTTTAAAATTCAAAAACCGCTCTATTTTTTATCAAAGAGAAATGATTAGAGAGAAGATCTGTAAACTATTAAATCGATTCTAAAGATGCTTAGTGCAAAAAATATCATTCTTAAGTCCTTGTTTTTCTATCTTTTTATCTCAACATGAGCCTTTAGCCTATAATATTTTCTTTATTTGCGCAGGGCGACTCTATATAAGGAAAGATTACTATATACTTTAATTTATAAGGCCATCCTATATGTTAACTACCTATTTTAAAGCAACGCAGGAAGGAGCCCTTGCTTCTTCTTACATTAACTTCGAAGACTTACAAGATGCTGATAAAACTCCTATTCAGTATCAACGGCTTTTTTTAAGAAAGATAGAAGAACTCTCTGCTATTATTGAGAGGTTTAATAATTTGGATTTAGATGTAGTAGAAGCATGGGATGCCATTCGCGGGCAGATCATTCATTTAAAGTTGTCGGTTAAAAATGAAAATAAAATTTATGAATTGTTTAAAGAGGGTTTATCGTTACACGCCGAGTTTGAATTAAGAAAGGAGCGCTTAGAAGTACATTTCTCAGACTTAGAATGGAAATTTAGGTTTAAGCCACAAAGCGCTGAAAATAGCTTTAAGATAGCTTTTAAAAGGTTAAAATTTTTTACCCATTACTACTCTTCGCCTAAAGAGCAGGAGCAGCTCTTCAATACCGAATGGTTATATCAAAGGATCACTAAAATTCATTGCAGCCATGAACATCAAAAAGAGCTTCTAAGGCTTATCTTTAATATCTGGTCTAATAGAGAAGGAGATTTCCCCCTAATATACCAATTACGCATTCAAATGGCAGCCCTTGAAGGTTATATCAATACCTTATCTTCTTTGTCAGTAGAAGAACAAAAAAGTGAAGAAACACCTACTTATAAAACTCTCTATGATAAGATCATTTTAACTTGCCAACAGCTAATCTTAAGACATAAGCAAAAAAGTTTGAGAGATGAGGAATGGGGCTTATTTTGTAGCGAAATCTGTAAAGTTCCTCTTAAATACCAGGATGAAAAAGAGCTGTGGGAATTTATCTCCGAGCAATTGAAGGTGAATGTTGCCGAAATAAGGTATCAACGTTATCTGTGGCAATATAATGCTTATTCTGAGAGTAAATGTTTTAGAAAAGAAAAATTTGAGACCTTACTTTTTACACTTGAAGATCTTTCTAATTGCTATGCTCAAGGAACTCTAGAAAAAGCTAAATGGGATTCGTTATGCGAAAAAATAGTCCAAGAAAGCTTTTTACCGCTAGGACAAAAGCAAGAATTAATTGAAGTATTTTTAAGAACGTGGAAGACTCCTTCAGACTCATGGTTATCTACTCTCTGGCATATTCCTAATTATTTAGCAAGCTATTGGAAAGATGAAAAAGACGAGGAAAAAGTCATTTGGAAGGACGAAAAAATTTTTACTCTTTTAAACTCTGTGCACGAGTGGGTAGTGAATAACGAAGCTTTCATCCATGATAGGCTTTCTACCAGGCCTAATCACTCCCCTCTTGTGAAAGAAAAAGTAGAAGAATTGATAAAATTTTTAAGGAACTTGCAACTCTCGCTTTCAAATGATACTGGTTCTAAGATTTGTAAATCTCCTGTCTATAATCAGAGGATGAAAGAGTCTCATATAGCCTATTTATCTAAACTTCGAGAGATATTAAAAGATGCTAAAGAAGATTTTGAATTATATAAATCGTTAGGTGAAGAGTCAGCTAGTGGTTATGCATTAGTGTTAAAGCATCTGTGTGATCACATGTTTACAGACATTAACGGCGTGGCATTAATGAGAAAGGCATTGCAAGAAACAATGCCTATAGGATTAGAAGAGTTAATTAAAAAGGAGACGCGCTTTATAGTTTATAGGCAAAGCAATCTTTTATTATTACCTAAAGAAGTACAACACGCCGCTATAGTAGCTTTACCACCAAGCTACAAGCTTCCTTTGCTCGATTTATTAGGGTGGAAAACCCTGAAATATAAGGAGCATCATCAGCAATGTAAGATTCCCTACAAGGTTTTAAACTTCACAATTAGTCAAAAAGATGGCTCAGAAAAAATAGTAAATTTTCATCGCTTTGCTAGACCTACCTCGAAAGCTGGCTTAAATGCTGAATTTGATACTTTTGCAGCTGGTTCGCGTCGCATATTGTTGATTAATTTGCAAAGTAAAGCTCTTAAAAAGTATGAATCAGAAAGAGCTAAAATCGATGCATTGATTAGCCTTAACCATGAAAAATGGTTATCAACTTTTGCCGCTATTTTCCCCTTAAATCATTCGGCCCTATTCTACCCTAACGAGGCACACATAGATCCGGCCCCTCATATTCCTCGCTATAAAACTACGCAAGCCTTTATGGCAGCACTTATGGAGAAAATTATTTCTCCAGGAATAGTAGAAGAATCAAGTAATCGGGCTGACTATGTATTTCCTAAAGCGTGGAAGATTAGCCTGGAATTCAAGGAATTAGTCACTAAATGTATGTATGAAGTAAAGGAAATTTTTTTTAAAGATGTGGATCCCTTGATGCAAAGCCATCGACGTATTTTCATTAAATTGTTTAATGCTCGCCTTATATTAGCCCTCCTGCCCTTTATGAAAGCAGATGCTTTTGCTTGCTTCTCATCTGATTCCACAGATCGAACAGATATCGTAGTGAGCCTCTTGCTAAAAATGGTATTAATCATGTGCGATTTAGAAGATAAACCGATTTATCAAGAAGAGAAAGAATCTCCTTTATGGAAAGAAATGGTGGCAATTTTTGAGGCTTCTACCTTGGTGACGGCCCCGCGCCAGCTTCATAAAAATGTTTTAGGATTAATGCAAGCATTCGAAATTTTTGATAAGCCTGGAGTTAGAGAAAGACTCCGCCATGCAAAAGAGCTAATGGGGGTTAGGGGTGCTGAGTTTCCTTTCATTTACAATAAAGAGGAATGGCAAATTGAAGCTCTGCCCCATGAAAAAAGGGAAGATTAAACAAACTTCGACAAATGATTTAGCAAAGCTGAGGATGAAAAAAAGGCGTTTGTAAAACTTTAATGGCATTTTTTAAAAATTATAGGCGTATCATCTAGAAAGATTTCATCCTTTGGAAGCTTGCTTGCTCCTTAAAAAGATGGCTTTTATTAAGTAGAGCAAGGCCTAAAGAGCTGCTGCAAAATAATAGGAATTTTATTATATCGATAAATATCCTATTAGGGGTGATAAACTAATTGAAAAGGAAGATATTTAGCAAGCAATGCAGCCATGCTATAAATAAAAATTTTAATAAATTTAAAACCTTACGTTTAAACTCTTAAAAACAATAAGCCTAGCCATAAGATGGGAGGGATGCTTACACATCCCCTACCCTCTTAAAGGCTTAAGCAATGGTCAAAACTCATTAATTGCAAGTATTCCAATATTTACCTATCCATGAAAGGTAACTGTTAAACATGCAAAAAAACTTACCTTTATAAAGGTCATCTATTTAAAATAAATATCAAATAGACTCTCCTTAAATTTTCAACCTATCACAATGTTTAATAATTTATTAGGCACAAAAATAATTTTTTGTACCATTTGGCCTTCTAAATGTTTAGTAACCAAAGGATTTTTTTCTGCGGCGTTAAGGATGGCTTCTTGGGATAAATCAATAGGTAACGTTAATCTAGCCCTAAGCTTACCGTTGATCTGGACGATGTAAGTAACATGCGAATCCACTAAAAAATTTTCATCAATTTGGGGAAATGCGGCAAAGGATAATGCTTCCTTACAATCTAGTAACTCCCAAATTTCCTCGGCAAGATGGGGAGCAAAAGGCATTAAAGCTTGTGTAGCCATCTTAACGACTGAACGAGGATATAAAGGCAGTTTTGTAAAGTCATTTATAAATTCCATCATTTTAGCAATAGCGGTATTGAATTGCAAAGCTTCAATATCTTTCTCTACTCCATAAATTAGGCGATGGCCTAATTTAAAAGCTTCTTCAGAATCTTCGTACGTTAGCTTATCTGAGGTAGCCATTTCATAGAAACGAACAAGAAAACGTCGGCAACCGCTTACCGCTTCTGAACTCCATACTTTCTCTTTATCTAAGGGTCCTAAAAACATTTCGTATAATCGCAACGCATCGGTACCATATTCCTCAATCACTTCATCCGGCGAGACACCATTAAGCTTAGATTTAGACATCTTATCAATCTGGCTTTTAAGCTTTTCTCCTGACTGTCGATGAAAGTAATGGCTTTCTCTTTCAATCACCTCTTCAGGTGAAACATAGGCTCCTAAGCTATCTTGGTAGGAACGTGCTACCATTAAACCTTGATTGCGTAAAGTCTTAAAAGGTTCACAAAAGCTGACATATCCGCAATCGAAAAGCACTTTGTGCCAAAAGCGAGCATACAAAAGATGCAAGACAGCATGCTCTACTCCTCCCACATACATATCCACAGGGCCCCAATATTTTTCTGCTTCTTGGCTCCAGGCTTGTTGATCATTATGAGGATCACAAAATCGCAGATAATACCAGCAAGATCCTGCCCAATTAGGCATCGTATTTGTCTCTCGTCGAGCCTTCTTACCCGTCCTACTATCAAAGATATTTATCCACTCTTCTACTTTACCCAAGGGGCTTTGGCCATCGCCTAAGGGTTTATAGTTAGACACGGCTGGCAACATTAAAGGAAGTTCGTCTATTTCAAGAACGCGTTTCGTACCGTCTTCAAAATGCAAAATAGGGAAAGGTTCCCCCCAGTACCTTTGGCGCGAAAATAACCAATCGCGCAATTTATAAGTAACCGTACTTTTACCTATCCCTTTTCTTTCTAGCCACTCAATGATCTTTTTTGTGGCCTCAGATTGCTTTAACCCATTTAAGGAAATTTCCTCATTTTCACTCTGGATACATACGCTCTCCTCCGTTACAGCTTGATAGACCATCGAATCTTCTGGATGAACGTTGTAGACATATACCAGTGGAAGATCAAATTTTTTAGCAAACTCAAAATCGCGCTCGTCATGGGCAGGAACAGACATAATAGCGCCGGTACCATATCCCGGGATCACATAATCCGAAATCCATAGGGGAATGTCTTTGCCATTGGCAGGGTTAATGGCATAAGCACCTGTAAAAACGCCACTTTTATTCTTATTTAGATCTGTTCTTTCCAAATCTGTCTTAGAAGCCGCTGTTTTTTGATACTCTGCTATGTAAGCGTGTTGGGTTTTTGAAGCAATCTGTGCAACTAAAGGATGCTCAGGAGCTAAAACCAGATAAGTTACACCAAAAAGTGTATCAGGACGAGTAGTATAAACTTCTAGGCAACAATCGCTATTTTTTATCGGAAAGCGTATAGAAGCTCCCTCACTTTTTCCAATCCAATTAATTTGTAATTTTTTTAAGCTTTCTGGCCAATCCACTAATTCTAAGTCTTTAATTAAGCGCTCAGCATAGGCAGTGATTTTTAGTATCCATTGGCGTAAAGGCCTGCGTTCAACAGGATGCCCCCCTTCCTTGCTAAAACCATTTTCAATCTCTTCATTGGCTAACACTGTTCCTAAGACAGGGCAATAGTTCACCATCATTTCTGCTTCGTAAGCTAATCCTCTTTTATATAAAAGTGTGAAAATCCATTGCGTCCATTTGAAATAAGAAGGATCGCTAGTAGAAATCTCCCGCTCCCAATCGTAGGAATAACCTACACGTGAAAGCTGACGCTTAAAATTAAGGACATTATTTTTTGTGGTCTCGGCTGGATGTGTGCCAGTACGGATAGCATATTGTTCTGCAGGCAATCCAAAACTATCCCACCCCATAGGATGTAATACATTAAATCCCTTTTGCCTTTTATAACGTGCCAAAATATCTGTAGCTGTGTATCCTATAAGATGTCCTACATGTAAACCTGCTCCCGAGGGGTAAGGAAACATGTCCAAAATATAATACTTAGGCTTTGAGGGATCAATTTCTGCTTTAAAAATTTTATTATCAGACCAAAATTTTTGCCATTTTGCTTCAATTTTTTTATGATCATATTTCATTCTTTTATCCAAAGTAGTATACATATAAATTTATGAGAAAGAACCGTTAGAACTTTATGCGAAAGAACAACAAAAAGTCAAAAAAAAAGGAGCTCGGCTCCATCCAAAAAAGTAAAGAAGATCGTCTGTATGAAAATTTGCTGAAAGTTACCCAAGAATTTATGGGTGGTAAAGGGTACTTAGCGATGAGTGAATCCGAGCTTTTTGAACGCTTGCACCTGCCCGAGCAATACCGCGAAATTTTCGGTAGAGTCCTCACTCATTTACATCAGTCAGGCTTAGCTAGCCTGGAGCATAAGCGTTATGCTTTGAAAAGCTCGTCAGCCGAAATTGTTAAAGGCATTTTAAGTGTCCATCCAAGAGGATTTGGATTTCTAAAAGTTGAAAATCCCTCTATTTATTCAGAGGACATTTTTATTCCCAAGCATTCGATTCAGAATGCGGTAGAGGGGGATATAGTTGAAGTGTGTGTGGAGCCTCCCCCTTTTAAAGAAAAGGGGCCGGAAGGTAAAGTAGTGGCCATTCTAGAACGAGCACGCACTCATGTAGCCGGGATAATAAGAAAAGTAGATCGGTATGGCGAAATTCTAGCCTATGTTCCTTTGCTGGGCCTTTCTCAAAGGGTGATTGTTGAGCCTTCAAAAGAAAGGAAACTTCAAGAAGGCGACAGAATAGTTATGCAAGTCACAGATTGGGGCAGTAAAGATACAGAAACAAGCTGTAAATATTCTCACTACCTCGGGCATATCTCCGATCCTTCCTGTGATGTTAAAGCAGCAATCGAAGAATTTGGCTTACACTCTAATTTTTCTGAGCAGGCTATTGACGAGGCTGAAAGGATAGGAACACGAGTGACCACAAAAGATCTTCTAGGAAGAGAGGATTTTCGTGAGATTGAATGCTTTACCATTGACCCGGATACAGCTAAAGATTTTGACGATGCCATCCATCTTTCCAAAGATCAACAAGGGCATTATCATCTAGGAGTTCATATTGCAGATGTGTCTTATTATGTAACGCCTGGGACAGCTTTAGATAAAGAGGCTGCTATGCGTTGCAACTCTACTTATTTTCCTGGAGCCTGCCTCCCTATGCTTCCTTCCATTTTATCTGATAATTTATGCAGCCTTAAGCCTCAAGTAAACAGACTTACCGTTTCTGTTTTAATTACTTTTGATCGTAGTGGAAACGAAATCGATTATCGTATTACCCGGACTGTTATCAAAAGCAAGAAACGTTTTACCTACAAAGAAGCTAAGCAAATTTTAGAAGGTAAAAAGCCCTCTCCTCATGCTCCTACTCTCCATCTTATGGTAGAATTATGCAACTTATTGAAGAAAAAACGCTTTGAAAGAGGAAGTATTGAGTTTGCTTTGCCTGAACTGATCATTTTAGTGGATGAAAAAGGGGTTCCTCAGGGTACAGATTATATTACCTACGATATCACTCATCAATTGGTTGAAGAGTTTATGCTGAAAGCCAATGAAACAGTCGCCAGGCATTTGACCTCGCTAGGTAAAAATCTGACCTATCGTGTTCACGATGAGCCTGCTGAAGAAAGCATGAAAGAATTTGCCGCGTTAGCAAGAGCTTTTGGCTATAATTTATCTGATACGCCTAGCAATGCAGAAATTCAAAAACTTTTTGAAGAAGCTATGCATTCTTCCTATGGACAATATCTGGCTACCAGTTATATACGTCGCATGCGTTTAGCTATTTATTCGCCTGACAATATAGGTCACTTTGGTTTAGGCCTAACCCATTATTGTCATTTTACAAGCCCTATACGCCGTTATATTGACCTAGTGATTCATCGCTCGCTTTTCCATGAAGAAGAAACCTATGAAGCTTTAGAAATAGTAGCCAATAATTGCTCTGAAAAGGAAAGGCAAAGTGCTCGAGCAGAAGCTAGTGTAAAAACTCTCAAAAAATTGCGTTTGCTATATTCTCACCAGCAAATAGAGCCCTACAAACAGTATGAAGCTGTTGTCACCCGTGTAAAAAGTTTTGGAATAATCTTTGAAGTTCTAGATGTAATGCTTGAAAGCTCTTTACATGTATCCGAGCTTAATGGAGATTACTATGTCTATGATGAAGGCAATTTAGCTTTAAAAGGACGCCATACCCATCAAACTTTTGTAGCAGGGGACAAAATCACTATCATGCTCAAAAAAGTTGATTTTATTACCTTAGAAAGCTCCTGGACACTTGTCCCTGAGGCAAAATCTAATCCACTAAAATCAAAGAAAATGATGAAACCCCTACCTTCTCGTCCTGTTTCTAAACCTAGGCTAAAAGATTTTCTATATACCGCCTCAAAAAGAAAAAGCTCAAAAATTCCCCCAGGCAAGAAAAAGTCAAGAAAATAATGGAAAAACTTTCTTTAGATTTTTATTTAAGAGACGATGTCCTACAGATTAGCCAAGAGCTATTAGGTAAAGTATTGATGACCTACATCAATGGAGTTTATACGGGAGGAATTATTACTGAAACGGAAGCTTACAGGGGTCCTGAAGATCGAGCTTCCCATGCGTATGGCGGCCGTCGTACCAAACGGAATGAGGTGATGTATCATGCAGGTGGGCATGCTTACGTGTATCGCATCTATGGAATTCACGCCATGTTTAACATTGTTACTAACAGTATTGAAATTCCCCATGCTATTTTGATTCGCGCTATTAAACCTATTATTGGCGTTGAACAAATGATTAAACGGCGCAATAAAACTAAAAATAAAGCTAGCCTTACGGGTGGACCAGGGACATTAGCACAAGCTTTAGGCATTGATACTATTCATAATGGCTTGCTATTGACAGGACCCCTTATCTGGCTAGAAGATCATCACATTTGTTGCGAAAAAAAGAATTTAGTCATAGGACCGCGTGTAGGCATCGACTACGCAGGGGAGCATGCCCAACTCCCCTGGCGTTTCATCTATGCGTTAGAAATGTAATTAGGATAAAATTTTAATACTTGTAAGCTTCTGACTTTCTTTTCCTATTTTTAAGATGGCCCTATCTTTACATCTTTTGAATAATTAATTTTTTTCTGTTATAGTAGTTTTATGAAAAAATACTTTATTACAGGTCTTGCCGTTCTTTTACCTTTAACTTTGACTCTCTTTATCGTAGTTTTTGTTTTTAATAGGCTCACAGACCCTTTTGCAGGTATTACTAAAGAAATTCTTAGGCAAAATCATTTTCTTGAAAAGACCCCTCCTCAACTGCAACATTTAATCAGCCAAGTTATCATTGTGACCTTGATCTTTTTCTCTACTGTTTTTGTGGGAATGATTGGACGTTGGCTTATAGTTAGATATATTCTCCGATTTACAGAGAAAATTCTACGACGCATTCCTTTTATTCGCTCAGTCTACAATACCTGTAAAGATGTAATCAAAACATTATTTATTTCAGAGGGCAAATCTTTTAAGCAAGTTGTCATGGTGCCCTATCCCAATGCTACCACTTATTGTATAGGTTTGATTACACGAGAGAATATGGTAGGTTTAGGCAGCCATTCAGATGAAGAGTTAGTGGCTATTTTTGTTCCCTGCACCCCCAACCCAACTTCTGGCTTTTTAATGATGTTTAGAAAAAATGAACTGATTTATTTGGATATGAGTGTGGAAGAAGCTTTTAAATATGTTATTTCCTGCGGAGTAATTTCTGTCTCGTTTAATCCTTTATTACCCTCTGCAGATATGTTATCTGCATCCCCGAGCGTACCCTTATGAAAAAATACTTTTTAACGGGATTGGCACTCCTTTTGCCTGTTATCCTTACACTAGCTATCGTAGCTTTTATAGTAAATTTATTGACCGATCCATTCATTCATCTTCTCAAAGCAGCTTTTCATTACTATCACCCTGCTAATGATTACCCATGGAATTTAGATCAAACTCTAGGGCTGCTCCTCATTATTCGTCTATTTATTTTAATCATGGTCGTTATATTTATTATTTTTATAGGATTCTTAACGCGTACATTTTTCATGTATTCTCTGCTTAGCTTTACTGACAATTTGATTCGTCATATTCCTATCATTAATAGGGTGTATAAGTCCCTCCAAGATGTTATTCATCCTCTTTTTTCTTCCACCAGTTCATCTTTCAAGCAAGTTGTGCTTGTCCCCTATCCTCATGAAAGCTCTTTATCTATTGGCTTTTTAACCTCAAATACGCTAAAAGAGACCGGTGAGATCAGATTAAAAGATAAAATGGCAGTTTTTGTACCCGGTACACCCAATCCTACTTTCGGTTTCATTCTGATGTTTCCCCAAGATAAAGTCAGGTTAATTGATATGAAAGTTGAGGACGCTTTCAAGCTTTTAGTGTCTTGTGGTATTATGCTTCCTTCCATACCAGGGAGCTCTGATCATGCAAAAGCCTAATATCATCTTCATTCCTGTATTCTCTAACCAGCAAAAACTAGGATCTATCTGCCATTATATCCAGCATCATTTTGAAGTAGGGGATAACGTTTTAGTTGTCGCTCCTAATGAACAAGCTACTCGCTATATCGATGAATTGCTGTGGAAATTTTCCCCCGAGAGCTTTCTTCCTCATATAGCTTCAAATACTCCTTCATCAGAAAAAGTGGTCATCACTTCTGTGGCTCAAAATTTAAATCAGGCTCTTGTTTTGATAAATCTGTGTGCAGAAGTAAGCCCTATTGCAGAGCACTTTAATGTTGTTTATGAGCTATATGATCAAACTCATCCTGAAAAGCTAGCGCAATCGCAACGCCGTCAGCAGATTTACACTTCAAAGCAGTTTACTATCGTCCACTCGGCAGCTTTGAAGTAGAGGGTAGATAAAAAGAAGAAATTTAAAGAATATTTTTGCTAAAGCGTGAGTCCCCAGTTTTATTAAGAAATTCTTTCATTATTAGGGAAAATGAAAGCCACATTATCTTCTTTGTTTCTAATTTCTTCCATTAAGTAACGCGCTTGCCTAGCTTGATCTTGATAGGCTTGTGATAATTTAGGAAGATTATTATTAGCCATAACATAAGCGATGACAATAGTCCCTACAGCAGCTATCACACTCCTAACATAGGCAGAAGTAAGCACAGCGAGGGAAGCGACAGCATGAGGAAGAAATAAACCACTCACTACTACAGCACTTGTCGCTGTGATTACTACTACTCGTTTGGTAAGGAAAGCTTTGATGCTTGACTCTCTTTCAATATTTTTTAATGTTCTTACTGCAAGCGACTTCGTTACCGGTCGATCTACAACAATTTTAAGCTTTTGTTGAAGGGTATCTATCAGATTTAAACGAAATTTATACCCAAATATTTCAAAATTAGCCCTAGATTGCCTATATACATATGCATATTGCATAAAAAACCTCAGAATAAATTATCAAGCCATCAATAGCAAATGTATTAAAGTATTAATCATGCATTAATTAAAGCAAAAATTAATAAACGCTTTCTTTTATCGATGAAGAGGAGTGAAAAAATTTAAAAATTAAGTTTGATAAAATAGAAAAGGTCTTGTAGAGAGCTTATATAATTCAGTGCGTTGCATATTAACCACATTAACCTATGCCTATACTCTCTTAAATTTCCGTATTCTCTCCCTCTAAAGATACCATGATCTTTGACATTAATAAAGCACCTTTTATAAAGAAAAAAATTAGAGCATGAGGAGTTAACATGTAGTCCTAGCTAAGCGATAAAAAATAGAGTTTAGAAGTTTCCAATTTATATAAATAAGCAAATTTAAAACTTCAATTTATCCCGCTTTAAACTTTTATCCTAGAGGATAAATCCAATATTGCTTAAAAAAATTATTGTTTTAACCT
>NZ_JRXI01000104.1:0-6887 GCF_000813645.1 Neochlamydia sp. TUME1
AATTGCTTGCTTTATCATGCCATAAATAATTTTGCATTTTTATCTCATTTTTTAAAATCTGCTTATATTATTTTTTTAAAATAATCATCATGCTTCTTCCTCTAAAATTAAAATATTATTTAGTAGATAAATATTTTTTTATAGCTTCTTTATTTTTCTTCTCATAATTATTTGCATGGGATTTTTTTTCAATAAATATCTAGCTTCCTTAGATATTAAAAATTGTTTTGTAATTAATAGATTATTTAGCTTTTTATTTTAGCCTCGAAAAATGCCTAGTCATCTTACCCTTCGAAAATATTGACAAGATACAGGGATTATTGATATGAAAACCCTCAGGTGAGGTTAATGTTTGCATGATGTTTTTAGGCCGTTTTTAGAGTCATACCCTTTTTATTGACTGTAAAACAGTATCTAAAGGTTTAAGGGTATCTCTATAAAGAATTTTTAAACTTAATATTTTACCGAAAAGTCCTAAATTTACAGCTTATTTTTTTAACAGGTGCTTTTTTATAAAGAGACGGTTCCCCAACAATATGGTCATTGATCAAATTTTCCTCTAGATAAAACATTTGTTGCACAACCACAGGACGACTTAGCTTTTCATATCGCTACTGGCTTTTTAGTTTTCCTTTAGTAAAGCTTGCTGCAGCTTACGAGAACTTCTTAAAAACTCAGCTGATCAAGTAGTAATCGGTTAATTTACAAATATTTAAGTAGAATAGCAGCGTATAATAATAAGGTTGAGCGTTTTTAAGAGGCTTACCTGGTTTAAGCTTAGAGCCAAAGCTTTTTTTCTTTAAGATAGTATTTACTTAACAGATCTAAGTGTCTTATTTAAGAAAAGCTTGACCTGTAAGGAAAAAGGGGCGCACCCACTAGACAAAAAATCCATTTTAACAGGAGAGCAGCCTTATGAACATTTCTGAAACATTGGAAAATTTAAAAGTTCAATTAGGAGAGGGAATTATCAAAAAAAACTTATTTTCTTGGAGAAGTAATCGTAGAGGTAGGCAAAGAAAATATAAAAAAGGCGCTTATATGCTTAAAGCAGGTAGGTTACGAGGTCTTAATAGATCTTACAGCCATCCACTCTCTGCTGCCTAACAAAAAAATAAAAATTGCATACTGGCTATATAACCCTATTCATTGTGAGCGTATGCGAATAATCAGCTATACCGAAAGTGACATGCTACTCCCTTCAGTAACAGATATATGGGAAGAGGCTGAAGGGTATGAGCGCCAGCTTTTTAATTTATTTAACGTTCGATTTACAGAGCATTACACGCCTAAAGGAATCTTGGTAGCCAAGGAGTGGGAAAAGCCTTCTTCATCGCAAGGATACGTACAACAAGAAGAGTATATGAAATTTAAAACTTACCTTAGCAATCAGGACCCTTCACTAATCATTCCTTGTGTCCATGCTAATCCTCCTATCGATTGAAAAATTTTAAATAATAAGGCTATAAAGCTTATGTAGTTAGAGGTAATAACAGCTTAATGACGAGCAACTTTTCGCGCATGACCCGGATCAGAACATAAATAGAAATATTTTTATTAAATCCTTGATTTTTTTATTTATCTAGGCAAGCCTTAAAAAATAATGCTAACCTGGACATAAATCTATTTTATCATCACACGCTCCGTTACAATTTCTTTAATGCTTTTCACCATCTTTTTTCTCTTCTTGGTTAGTTTTACAGTTTCTAAGAAAGCTTTAAATATTTTTTTGTTTTCTTTAGATATTTTTACATTAGCAGCAGCTCCTGTTTTTACTTCCGCATCAACAAAATACTCAGGATGAAATTGAAGAAAAATTTTAGGGCTTCCTCCCCTATCACTCTCCAAAGCTTTAGGGATTTCTTCTTTTTCGCTCGGATAAACAATGATTTCTTCTAAGTGATCGCCGATCCTATCCAAAGCTTGATGATGGGCAGAAATACTACTAAATTTGCCATTAACTACTTCTCTTAATAGGCCGCGAGAATGACCCACAAAAACTTCTTCAGTATGGTATGTTTGGCGGCTTACTTGCCCTTCAACATGTTGTTTCAATGTGCCTCCATAAAAAACATTGCCTACATGCGAGCCTCTACAAATGCCCATTAATGGAATACCTTTTATTATGGCTTGTTGGATCAATGCAAACTCTAATAAGCTTCTTCTATAATCAGAGTCTGTATGTGTGTGAGGGTCTTTTTTATCCCCATAAAATTCTGGTTCCAGATCAGCTCCTCCAGGTAAAATGATAGCATCGACATAAGAAGAAAGCTTAACAGCTATAGAATAGATCTTGTAAATTTCAGAATTTTCTAATTGCTTTAGTTGATCATCCCTTATCTCTTTCAGAATTTGTTCTGGGATGCTTGTACAGAAAGAGGAATTTTTTTGGATTAATCTAATTTGATTTTTTACCTGCTGGTCTAAGAGGAGAAGATTAATATTATCCATCAAGTAATTATACTTTACAGGGATACCCTCTACCTCTTTTATGGCCAAGTTCACTTTAGTGGCGGTCAACCCAGGCTGACAAAAATTCCACGGAATGAGAATGGTAGGTTTAGTAACCTCATATCCTTTTCCTCCCATCCTATTAAACTTGTGTTTAGCATCAAATAGTAAACAGTCCGTTAGCTCGCAGTCTATAAAATTACTGCTACGACTCTCGTCAATTTCAACTTCTAGGAGATTGCTACCGGTTAAGATAGAAGAATTAAAATCTACCGATTTAAGATTGCTTCCATAGAAATCTACATATTTTAAATCACAATTACTAAATTTTATGCTGTTTAAGCTACTACCAGCTAAACCCATCTCACTCATTGTACAACCATCAAAAGAGGTGTTTATCATTTTAATTTTAAGCCACACAGCATGATTGAAATTGCAATTTATGAAGCAACAGTCTTTAAATAAAGAACCTGTTAAATTTATGTATTTGAAGTTACAATTCCTGAAAGTAATATTGTTAAAATCTACGTGCGTTAGGATATCAGTGCCCCAATAAGGTTTTAATCCCATTCCTTCTATAGGATTTACAGTCATTCCAATCTCTTTTAAGTCCAAAGAGACTACTTCTAAAGAATAATTGCCTTTTCTTAAATAATCCGTAAATTTGATTGAGCAGGTCGCATCATTTTTTCTTCTCTCTTTTATTTCTCGTAAAATCTGTAAATATTGGCTTTTATTAATACACTTTATTTTATTGCTCATTTTATCTCCCCGTTAGCCAAGCGGTAAAATTTAAAAATATCATTAACGAGTGCTCTTCATCCTTCTTAGAGCTCAAGCGTTCACGAAAGATACCGAGCATTAGGTGCAATTATACAGGCATCTGCAAAACCAAAAGCAGAAGGAAATAGCTATTATTTCTATTTGCTGCGCTTTTAGATTCCTATCATTCCCTCCGCCTCAGCCATTTAATGCAAGCAGGAACGGCTTAATTTTAGAATATTTTCTCTTCCCCCCTCAAAATTTTTAGAATAGTAAGCCAGTTAACAATTTATAGAATTACTTTCGATGATTTCTTAAGTAAAAATTATTTAATGTTTTCAAAGTTAAATAAAACCATTTATTATAACCTCTACTTTAAAACATGTTTAAAAGGCATTTTTCTTAATAATTTCTTCATTTTATAGATTGTTTTTTTCTTACCCCCCTTTCCTCGAAGCCTCTATTTATTAAGGAGAAAAGGCCATTTCTTTTCCATTAAACGCGCAATGGGCCGACATTCACGAGCTATGGTATACAAGTTGGTCAGATCCTCATACAGCATCCTATTTTCTTTTTTAGTAACATCTTGAGTAAAATTATGAGTAATTAGATTGATAATATTTCTAGCATCACTGACTCGCCCTTGTTTGATTGCCTTATATACACATTCGAACAGCTCTAGCCAGGTTTCTTCTGCCGATTCCTCTCCTTTAAGCTCCTTAATATGATTATAAACGACATAAGGTTGATAAAGATGGCGAATTACCCAACAATGGTGAAATATAATAGCAAAAATAATTGCCACGGTCAGCGCTAAAAACAACTCACTTAAATACTTTTCTATGATGGGTATTTGCTGAAGAGCTATTACAAGAAAGCAAATAATAGCTGAAGTGATTAAGACATATAAGCCAAAATGGGCTCTTGGATTACTAGAAATGCGCGAGAAAAAACCAGGTGATAGCCTTTCCTGTACCGCTTGAAAGGGAATCATAGTTAAGAATATGATAAGGCCGAAAATTGAGACTGAAAAAAAGCCAAGATCAAAAAACTTCTCTACTTTTATTTCGGCAAAAGGAAATCCAAGGTAGACAAATGCGATAAAAAGGCACCATATTCCTCCTATGGTAAAAAGAGAAGATAGAGAAAGCTTAATAAAATTAGAAAATCTAAAACGCAACACTTTTTGAAAGGGCGACATTTTATCCTCCTTAAAGTTGGTGTTTATTAGTATATTTCTTATCTAAACATGATAATTACTCATAAAATCATTTGCTATTTGGAAAGTACAACACTTAAGGCCTACCCGAGAATCTTACCAGCAAGCCTTAAAAGAAAGCCTATTTAACAAATAGGCAACTTACCTAGTATAGTATGCGCCGCTTCAAAAAAAAAGCTTAAAACTTTATTAATAGGCATATTTACTTCTCGATGGCCCCTCCCTACAGAGAAGAAAAAAAGAAAACAACAACTCTTTTAAACTTTCCTTTAGTTTTACTTCTCTTGGCTTGTTAATGTAAGCCGGCTTATCAGATTTACTCATACTGACTTAGCATGATCAAAAAATTATGTCCTTACTGAGTATTCTAGCCTAGTTCGGGTGCCGCTATTTCAAATCCTTAGTGCCCTATCTTTCAATTTTTTAACAGACCATCCCTCCCGATAGCTTAAAATAGATCCTCCCTTCAGTAAATTGATTTCAATCATTAAAACTTTAAAATGAAAAAACATGACTGTTTTGAGCCATTTCCTTAAGGTTTGCATTGGCGTTAGGGAATATGCAGGCATTTCTTACTCCATTGAATCCTTATAATTTAATTCGTCTTTAAGAGATCTCTTTTGAATTTTTACTGGATGAAAATTTGGCAAGATAACACCGGGCGAAAAGGCGTTAACACTGCTATTATGAGGCCCTTAGCTAGCTGAGGTAAAGTTTTTGGATAGTTGTCCTCATTCTACGGATGACAGAGAAGAGATTACTGAAGATAAATATCCATCTCTTCCTTTAAAATAATAAGCAACCTGCTTTAAGACTATTCTGCTAAGGCTAAGCACTCTCATACGATGCTTAAGTAAGATACCTTCATTCCCTCAGAAGGCTTTGCTTAAGGCGAATAATTGAATTTTTAAAAAATTGAAAATGAAATAAGGAACGTGAACCTCTCAGGATCCTACAGATATGAAAGTTGCGCCTAATGCAGGAGAGGTTAAATACCTTAATTTCTCCAGATTTCTTTGCTCTCTCGTAAAAATTTCGTTTGAGGAATTGGCGGCATAGGATCTTCAATCTATGAGGGCCTATTTCGCAGCAAGGCAACATGGCAAATATTAGTTATTGCCAAACTTTAGCACGCCTTTAACAGAAAAGAAATCGTAATGATAAGTTAGATCTTTAAGTAAGCTTCCCGTTTTAAGTAGAAAACATAATTTTGCAAAGTCATTCTTAATTATTGAATGGCTTTTTTGTATAGCGTTACCTAAAAAATATAGAACTTAAATTTTGACTTATTGAATTTAAAATTGGATGAAATAAAGATGCTTGTGAGGCTGCTTAAGCTTTTTTTGCGCGTCCCTTGCAGTATTGCATAAATTAACAAATTTCCAGTTACTGGGGTGCACTTCGAACTTTTGACTGAATGGCTCTTAAAAAAAAACTCGCATCTTATTCATTTTTAGATGCTTAAATTTTACTTGAAAACACATGTATCTTAAAGGATGCTTCCTTAATCAGAAAATGGATAAAGTTGGAAGTAGCTTTTCTTGGTAGATTAGTTGTTCAATATATGGTACAACGAAGAGAAAATACAAAATACTCGTAACAGATGAGTTTGAAGAATGGCTTGAGAGGGAACCCGCAAAATCTCGAGTTCAAATTGCTAAACGAATCGATAATATCAAAGAAGAAGGGCATTTTGGAGATCTCAAACAAGTAAGAGACCATGTTTGGGAACTTCGATGAGATAATGGACGAAGAATCTATTACTGTTTGATCCCAGTAAGCCAGTATTACTACTGTTAGGGGGAAATAAAAATGGCTAAACTAAAGACATCAAACAGGCAGAAAAAATTTACAAAGAGTGGGTTTATGACTAAATTTAAGAGAACGCCTCGGGAATACAATCCAATGAAAGATCTTTTAGATGAAGAGCTTATTGCCAAAGCTGTTTGGGAGTGCTTAAAAGAAAATGATCCTGATGGAGTGATTGAAATTCTGGAAGCTCATATCAGTGCCAAGAATAAAAGCCAACTTGCTAGAGAGCATGATTTACCTAGAACGACCCTATATCATGCCTTTAAAAGCAAAAATCCTACCCTTCACACACTTGCTAAACTGGTAAATGCAACCGTTTAAAAGAGCAGTTTATGAGAAAAAGTACGAAATATCAAGATTGGCTTCTTGAAAAGCTTAAAGATCCTGATGAAGCCGTTGTGCATCTAAACGATGCTTTGGAAGAAAGCCTTAAAGGCGATGAAGAGTCTCAGCAACTCTTTCTTATTGCTCTCCGCAATGTCGCATAAGCTCAAGGTGGTATTGGTGCTCTCGCTAAAAAGGCTTACGTAGGTGTCAAGCGACATGACAAATTGACCCCCAGCCCTAGCAAAATTTGCCCCCTCCTCCTAGTTTTATTTTTTCTCGTTCGTTGGCTCGCCACGTTTTACAAGTCCCGAACGCA
>NZ_JRXI01000105.1:0-1904 GCF_000813645.1 Neochlamydia sp. TUME1
TTTTAGTGGAGGAGGGAGCAAATTGTGCTAGGGCTGGGGGTCAATTGTTGGTGTCGCCGGCCAGAGGTGGGGGCAAAAATTCATGTCGCCCAGGGGGCCAATTTATCATGTCGCTTGACACGTAGGGCGCGAGAGTCTTTATAAGACTCTTTCAGGCACAGGCAACCCAAAGTGGCATATACTTGTTTCTCTCTGCGTCGCGATGGGGCCTAATTTGAGATTAATTTAGATTCTAAGAAATTAATTTATTGAACCAAAAATATTATATTTATTGAGTGAGTTAGCAGAAATATACTATTTACAATTTATGCTTATTGCAGTATAGTAATTATATTAAATAATAAATCCTAAAAATAACATTTTAATATACCAATTTTTCCCGAAACAAAAAGAGTAGTATCATATTATGGAAATCAATTCAATAAAATTACCTTCTTTTAATATATTAATTTTTTCCCAAACAAAAAGGGAGAAATTTTTAGATTTCATTACTTGGATCTTCTTTCGCTTATCACTTTTATGGGATGAAAGGCAGCGAGAAGAATATCACCAATTTTTTGAAATCAAACGTCTTAGCGTTGCTGAAAATACCCCTGAAATGACTAAGCTATTTAAAGAAAAAGTTCTGGCTCTTTGCCAAAAAATTTCTGATGAATCGATCACGCAGCACATGAAGCGGCTCAATGGTGGGAAGTTAGGTTACCAACTATATTTTAATGCGATTGGAGATAACAAAGCTTTCATTAAAGCCCATGAGGTATTTGAAATGCTATCTATGAAGTGGGAAAGTGGCGTTCCGTTTAATCGAGATAGGTTTTCAGCATTTTGGCCTGCACATAAGCAAGCTATCCGTATAGAAAATATTTTCCTTCAAGCTTTAGCTTTTGAAAAAGAGATCCCTCTTTCTACAGATGCTCTTGAATACTGTCGTATTTATGATGATATGTCTTTGAGCTTTCCTATAAGTGTTTATCGTTCCTCCTTTGATTTAGAAAGCACAGAAAAGAATCTTACTAAAAACATCGAAGCTATGCCGAATGATCCGAATGAAATCGATAATTTTTGTGACTTTTTCTCTCAACTTCTGACACAGTGGTCTCCTCGTTACAAGATAGGCCTTTGTCAGCGGTATTTATTCTCACAATTATCCAAAAACTACCCAGACAAAAAACTTTACCTCATCACTCTTCTTCGCGCCCTAGAAAAAGATGAGATCTATCATAAATATTCACTAGAAACGATTCTTACTAAATTGAAAGTTCATTTACAAAACTTCAATCTACTGGAATATTGGAGAGAAGAATCAATCATTGAAGATGACGAATTTTTTATTAGAGATCCTATATACATTCCTTTCGAAATACATGAACACTATGATCACCTAAAAGACAGCTTCATAATCTGAAGAGATTTCTTAGTTAAGAAAACTCAGTTGCTGGCTATGTTACGAACTTTTGACTGAATTTCATTAATCCATAAATAGCTTCCCTTCAATTAATAATCAAAAGGCAAAAATATTCTTAAGGGAATAAGATGGTGAGTCGACCTGTGGAACTTCCCCACAGGCTTCTCTTAGAACGGTACGGGAACCTCTCGATTCATACCGCTCCCAATTAAGGAAACGCTCCTATCATTCCTCTTTTCCAATGTACAAATAGTCCTGGGTTTCTCATGACTATTTTTTCCATAAAGATAATGGATGGAAAGCGGCTAAAAGGCGTTTCAGATAACTCACCTTACGCACAGATGAGTAGGAAAAATTATTATAAAAGTATATTTTTTTCTTTGAAAAGAGGAAAAAAAATGAAACTTGATCTTCTTGATATTTATACAGATTATCTTATCAGCCAAAACCAACAAGCCAAAGCCACAGGGCTATCCAATCTTTTAGATGGTCAGGTTAG
>NZ_JRXI01000106.1:0-21643 GCF_000813645.1 Neochlamydia sp. TUME1
ACAAAAGGTGGCGCATAGAGGAGTATCACAAATCAATAAAGCAAAATGCTAGCCTTGAGAAATCACCCACCAAAATTGCTCGCTCTCAAAGAAATCGTATTTTTTCATCCCTTATCGCTTATTGCAAGCTTGAATTTCTTAAAATTAAAACCTTACTTAATCACTTTGCTTGAAAATATAAGTTAATCCTTAAAGCCAATCAGATGGCCTATCAAGAACTGCAAAATTTACAAAGGAGTTCTATGCCTGCGTAAGGTGAGTTAAAAAGCAAAAATATATTTACTATAGCTGCAATAACTCCAAGCGAACATGCCAAAAGATTTGGGTTAGAGAGGAGCAGCTTTTAACTCCTCTAAGGGGATATCTTGATCAGATTCAGCTACCCGATGCAGCAGTTGAAGAGATTGTGACCTAGCTTAAAAAATCTTATACGCATGAACAAAAAATTTTTAAACATTCCCAAGACGCACTTTGTAAAGAGCTACATTATATTCAAAACCCTCTATCCAAGCTCATTGATATGCATCTGGATGGAGCGCTTGATTCTGACACCTATCATTCCAAGCTCGAAGAATATAAGAAGGGACAGGGAGAGATAACCTCAGAGATGAAAGCACATGCCAACGCCAGTAAAACCTGTCTAATCATGGCAAAAATAGCGTTGGATTTGGCAAAACGAGTAAAGGAACTCTTCATGAAGTCGAAGATGAGCGAAAAGCAACAATTGTTGAAGTTTGTCTTTTCGAACTTGAAATTGGATGGTAAAAAGCTGTCTGTAATACTGCTTATGCCGTTTTTTTGCGTCACTTGCTGTGTTACATCTATTAACAAATCTCCGGAAGTAGGATTCGAACCTACGACCAATGGATTAACAGTCCACTGCTCTACCGCTGAGCTATTCCGGATCAGAAAGCGGTATATTACATAATAAGCTTAATATTTGGCAAGAAAAAGCGGCAAAATAAATTGCCGCTTTTATATTTTAGTAGTCCATCCCTCCAGGAGGCATGGCAGGGGCAGCTTTTTCATCTACAACATCAGCAATGAGTGCTTCTGTAGTAATTAACAAACCAGCTACCGAGGCTGCATTCTCTAATGCGCATCGAGCAACTTTCGTAGGATCTAAAATTCCCGCTTTGATCATATCGGTAAATTCACCTGTTAAAGCGTTGTATCCTTGAGCATCTGATAATTTTTCTACTTGCTGAAGAATAATTGAACCTTCTTGACCTGCATTCTCTGCTAGCTGGCGAAGTGGAGCGCTAAGTGCTTTAGCAATAATTTTTGCGCCCGTTTTTTCGTCACCCTCTAAGCTTTCTGCTAAGCTTAGAACGGAAGGTACGCAACGTATATAAGCTACACCCCCACCAGGTAAGTACCCCTCCGCTACTGCAGCGGCAGTGGCATGATGTGCATCATCAACACGATCTTTCATTTCCTTCATTTCCACTTCAGTAGCTGCACCCACACGGATCACAGCAACACCACCGGCTATCTTAGCTAATCGTTCTTGTAGCTTTTCACGATCATAATCAGAATCCGTTTCTTCAATTTGGCGTTTGATAAGGGATGCACGCTCCTCTATCTTTTTCTTATCGCCCATGCCTTCAACAACCGTTGTTTCGTCTTTATTAACGATAATTTTCTTAGCGCGGCCTAGCATGTCTAATGTTGTACTTTCGAGCTTCATACCAAGTTCTTCGCTGATCACTTGAGCACCGGTTAAAATGGCAATATCTTCTAACATGGCTTTACGACGATCGCCAAATCCTGGTGCTTTTACTGCACAAAACTTTAGCCCCGTGCGCAGACGATTTACTACTAAGGTAGCCAATGCTTCCCCTTCTACATCTTCAGCAATAACAAGCAGAGGCTTTCCGCTTTCAGCACAAGCTTGCAAGATAGGAATAAATTCTTTTAAAACTGAGATCTTCTTTTCATAGACTAACACAAAAGCATCTTCTAATACACACTCTTGGGTTTCTGGATTGGTCATAAAATAAGCAGAAAGATAGCCTCGATCAAAATTCATTCCTTCGACTACATCCAGAGTCATCTCAAAGCCTTTAGCTTCTTCGACCGTGATGGTTCCGTCTTTCCCCACCCTTTCCATGGCTTTAGCTATGATTTCTCCAATCTGCTGATCATTATTGGCAGAGATAGTGGCTATCTGAACAATCTCTTTAGAGTCTTGAACTTTTTTACTGCGGGATTGTAATTCTTTAACAACTGCTTTGACAGCTTTTTCAATACCACGGCGTAAACTGAGCGGATTTGCTCCTGCAGCCACATTACGAAGACCTTCAGCATAAATAAATTCAGCAAGCACTGTAGCGGTAGTTGTACCGTCTCCAGCTTTATCAGCTGTCTTACTAGCTACTTCTTTCACCATTTGGGCGCCCATATTCTCATGCTTGTCTTCCAGCTCAATTTCTTTAGCTACGGTTACACCATCTTTTGTAATGTGAGGTGTTCCATATGCTTTATCAATAATCACATTGCGTCCTTTGGGACCTAGTGTAACTTTTACGGCATCAGCAAGAATGCGCACCCCTTTAAGAATCTTTTGACGAGCATCTTCTTTAAATTTAATATCTTTCGCGGTCATAATCTATTTCTCCTTGAACCTATGTTATTCTACAATACCAATAATATCATCTGCCTTTAAGATGACATACTCTTCATCTTCTAGTTTGATATCTTGGCCTGAATATTTCTCCATAATAATGATATCGCCTATATTTACAGGGATAGGGATCAACTGCCCCTTTTTATCTTTTTTACCAGTACCAATGGCTACAACCTTGGCTTGCTCTTGCTTTTTCTTTGCGCTGTCCGGCAAAATGATGCCACCTTTCAACTTTTCTTCCTGCTCAAGACGACGAACAAGCACTCTGTTACCTAGAGGCTTAAATTTGATGTTCAAGTTTTGTTTTTCTTTTGTTTGTGTCTGTTCCATAAAAACTCCCTACTTTGCAAGATTTAAATACATGTTCCAGAGGATAGAAGCCTCACTATATTTTAAGAGATTAAATTTTCGCAAGCTAAATTTAGCAATCACCAACAGAAAGTGCTAAAACCTCTAACTTTTGTTTTTGGTAGTTTTTTTAGCTACGCTCTTTTTTTTGCCTAGCAAAGAAGCTAATTCTTTTACCAGCTCTTGAAATTTATGAATGGCTGATTCAACAGGTGCAGCCGAGCGCATATCTACTCCAGCTTTTTTTAATAACTCGATCGGATACTGACTAGAGCCGCTCTTTAAAAAAGATAGATAAGCATCACGTTCTTTTTTACCTCCCTGTGATACTTTTTCTGAAAGGGCTAAAGCGGCACTAATGCCTGTAGCATATTGATAAACATAAAAATTATAGTAAAAATGGGGAATCCTTGCCCATTCGTACTCTATTAAGCGATCGATTGTGGCAGGACCAAAATAATCCACATTAAGCTTGAAGAATTGCTCTTTAAGCATTTTTGGGGTAAGAGGTATGTTCTTTTCGGCTCTTTCATGAATAAAAAGTTCAAATTCAGCGAACATGGTTTGACGGAATAATGTAGCACGAATATCTTCAATCTGCTGATTAAGCAAAAATATTTTCTCTTCTTTAGATTGAGCTTTTTTAAGCAGATAACGCATTAATAAGTCTTCATTAAATGTAGAAGCTACCTCTGCTAAGAATATGGGATAATCGGCATATTGATAAGGCTGATTTTTACGACTTAGGTAGCTATGCATGCTATGGCCTGCTTCATGCGCAAGCGTGAAAACATCCCTTACAAGCCCCTTATAATTCATCAAAATATAAGGCATACTATCGTAGCAACCACTTGAGTAGGCTCCAGAGCGCTTATTTATGTTTTCATATCGATCTACCCATCGTTCCTCTATAAGCCCCCTTTTTAAAATATTTTGATATTCTGTTCCTAAAGGTGCAACCGATTCTATTACAGCCTCTTCTGCTTCTTCGTAACTCATCTTTATATCTACGTGGCTAGCTAAAGGAACATACATATCATACAAATGAAGAGGGCCTATGTTTAAAAATTCTTCCCGCAAGCGGATGTAATGATGAAGAACATCTACATTTGCATTTACGGCAGAGATCAAGGAATGATAAACCTCTACGTCGATGTTTTTCGGCAGGAGTGAAGCCTCTAAACATGATTGGAAATTGTGGGCCCGAGCATTAAAAATATGAGCTTGCACATTTCCATTTAATAATTCACACATAGTATTCTCATGCTGCATGTATTTGCTATGCATCTGCTCAAAAGCATTTTTCCGCAAAGTGCGATCTTGCTCCCGTATGAATACTCCATAGGAAGATTGCGTCAATTCATGCTTTTTTCCTTGGCTATCGCTCACTTTTTCAAATTTAAAATCTGCATCATTGATAGCAGAAAAAGCTTTAACTCCTGTAGACATTGCTTCTCCTGACAAGGCTACTAGCTCTTCCTTTTCTGCTGATAAAGTATATTTTTTCAGTCGAACAATTTTTTCTAGGTAAAAACGATAGCTTTTTAAAATCTCGGCTGCTCTTAACTTTTTTAACTCTGCACCCGGTAAAGCAAGAAGTTCAGGCTCAAACCAGGCGCTTTCCTGGTTAAAAGCATGATGTAAATGAGTAATTTTAGCCAAAGCTGCTTTATATTCATCATTAGTAATATCTTCGTCATGACGTAAGTGGGCATAGGTATATAGCTTAGAGAGCTTTCTAGAAATGTCAAAGAGCACTTCTAATGCTTTTTCAAGAGTTTTAGCATCTTTTCCCAGCTTACCTCTAAAGCGAGCTAGTTGAGGCCAATGAGGAGATTTATCCATTTCAGCTACGGAGATGAAATCTTTTTGCCAATCGGCTAAAGAATGATAAAGAGATTCTACATTCCAACAGTCCTTTTTAGCTACTTGTGAACGTTTTTTGAGCATATTGTACCTTTTGTAATGAAAGGCTTGAATATACATATTCACGAATTGTATGTACAGCATGACGGGAAGCAATCATAAGGAGAAGGAAAGTAGATAAGAAGAAGTAACAAAATAAGCTTCAGCGTTACCTAACTTAATTGGATTTTAAAGCCACCCTTATCATTGATTGATAATTTTAAGAATTAAATCAATCTTCTTAGAAAAAAGCCTGGTGGCTTTTTTTCAAAAGGTTTGCTGATCCTATTCATCGCTCATCTTTATTAGCTAAATCAATTGATTAAAACCTATCCATATTTTGGCAAGAGGGCGCTAATTCTTGCATTCTCTAAGAGAATAAGCAATTTAAACCTTGCGAAGCTAATTATTAACCCTATGAACATATCCTGTTAATAATGAAGAATTTAAATTTGTGATGTATACACTTCTTTTTTTAAGAAAGAGAAGACATATGCCAGGAAGGTTTGAAGGACTTACAGGCACCCAATGGAGAATCTTACAACTGCTTTTGCCGCAGAATTATCCAAAAAATTAAAAGGGAAAACCTTATACTCTCTGCAGAAAAATTTGTAACAGCTTATTTTGGATTTTGATTACAGGGTCACGTTGTTGTGATTTTCCTAAAGGACCAAATTGGGGATCAAGAGCTGCTACTCATCGGTGTCTAGGTAAATGACAAGAAGATGGAACTTTAAATAGCTTGCTATCGGCATTAAGGGAATGCGCGGACAAGAATGATTAATTTGGAAAGGCTAGCCATTGGATGTAAAGCTATTATATGAAAGCTGCATGTGCATAGGATTGAAAATAATAGGAAATATTCCACTTGCTACCAACGCAAGAATCTTGATTATTTAAAAAATTGTCAGCCACTTTGTCACTTAAAAAGATATTTATTTAAATGACAAAGTGTTCCTCAACCCTTATTCTTTTAAAGGGGGTAAAATAAGACTTTAAAAAACATCTCTTTCACTTCCCAGGCTAAATGCTTTATTTAAGAGCATATTCCATACTATTGTTAGCCAACTGCGTTAAGGCAAAAGGTGAAGCATTTTCTGGATTAAGATTCCGTATGCTGTCGAATCTAGCACGATTATTTCCTAGATTGAATCCTAGCAGCCCATACATAGAAAGCAATAGCATATATTCAAAGCCACTTGAAACAGCCACATCAGAATTTAAAAGCATAAATTTTGTATGAAGAAAGAGATACAAGAATAAAATTCCATAACTATTGACGTTTAGCTCAAAATCAAGTTGATTGATTAGTCGATTATCCCACTTTAGCTGGCTAATTAAGAGTTCGACAGCTTTGCTTGTTACATATCCACCTGCAGAAGTTAAACCAAGTGTAAGCATGGCTGAACCTGTATGCCAATCATTTGTCATGATGCAAGCAATTGTAAAAGCTAAAAGTGCCAGCGATAGAACACCTGTTTTAACATACTCTGTTTTTCGAGCAGTGATTTCTAAACGACTTGCGCCTGTTTTGCTATCTAATCTTTCATAATCTCTTTCTTGCAAAACGCGGGTAACTGCCCCTAAACAACCTAAAGTACTATAGGAAAGAGTAGCGTTAAAGGGAAATAGAATGCCTGGTAAAACTTTGCCTACTGTATCAAGCGTCCTTCTTCCAATACTCAGAAGTCTATTTTTGAGTGTCTTGGGATGATCCTCAATTTCGCGTAAATACTCTTTATATTTATAGCGGTTTTCTATCATCCAATCGTGAGCCTTTAAGCCATATCTACAGATGAAATTAGCTGCTGTATAACTTAAAGTTAAAATTCCTGCATGAAAATCCACGTGAAGAATCTTTTTAGAATTTTCTGGCATTTGCTGACTAGCAATGATAAGTGCCGATCCAAAAGAAGCTAGAGCTAAATAGTGGACGGTTAAAGCCCATTTATTGGCTTTTCCTCCCAACATAAGCTGTCTTTTACGATTTTCTACTGCCCAAGGGTATTCATTTTTAGGAAGCTTTCTGGGCTTGTTTAAAATATTATGAGCCACAAAGAAAGCCATGGAAGCGTAGGTGATCACACGTATACTCGTTTTCATGTGATAGGCATCATTGGAAGAAATACCTAAAGCTTCACAAATGTCGTCCAAATTAAGGTAGAGATTGGTAAAGGCAAATAAGCCTTCCGCTGCAAGACTGGCAAAAAAAGGATTTACCCATTGAGCGACTTTCTTGGGTGTACAGTAATGTGAATAAAGACGTACGGTAGCTCCCAATCCAGCAGCACTTAAGACCTCCACAGGGGAGTTGCCCCAGGTTGTAGCATTTAATGCAGTCAATGTGGTGGAGCTGATAAGCAGAAAAGGGAGAGTCGTCTGCCATGTTAATTTACACATGCTAGGCAGCTTAGTCACTTTAGGCCGCTTAATGGCTTTTTTCTTTATCGGACGAGAAGAAGCACGCCCTACAGAAATTTCTTCATCCGAAGAAGAAAAACGTTCTATGTCACTATTGATAGCAGGAGGATTGGGAGACAAAAAATCTTCTGTCTCACTCCCTCCTTCCAATGAAGTATAAGGATAAGTAGCTCTTTCGGCATCACTGCTCTCCAAGTCAGAATCAAAATGATTTTCAAGGGACCTATGCCTATAATGATTAATAAATGAACTGATGCTCATAAATATATAAACCTAATTTTTAAATATTATTGAAATTATCCATGTTGTCAGAAGAGATTATAATTAGCAGAATGTCTTTATCTTTTAACCTTAAAAAACCTTTAGTCAAGTTTTTTTAAACATCTAGCTTTTTGCTCTCACCCCTTTTTATGAACTTCAGGAAAGAGAGAAAAATTTGGCTCTATTACATGCTAAGATTCCTATTTCCCTCTTTGCAAAGCATAGAAACAAACAACACCTTGCCAGAAGCGATGTAGATATGTTTAAACTTCTTAAAACCTTTAAATAGATCAGGCAAAAAAAACTTACAAACTTAAAATACCATCCGGCCATCTCGCTCTAAAGCTTATTCCTCCAGGTATTCTTAAAGCTTTAAAATAAAAATTACAAGTAAAAAAAGTTACTTAACACTCTAGTTAAATATAAAAAGCTTAGATTTAAACAAATATGTAAAAATACCTTTAACTCATTTATTTATTGATTAGATAAGAACAGAGCTTTTGTTTTTTATTTAGGGTTAAACGAAGAAAAAGAGTGGCAAATTTTTGTAAGCCCTGGCGAAAAACATTTTCTCAATGAGAATTCCTATATTCCATGCAATTATTAGCGGCCTGCGCTAGCGCAAAGCTTGAAGCATTTTCGGGATTTAAATTGTGCACACTACCAAATCTTGCACGATTATTTCCTAAGTTAAATCCTAGCAATCCATACATAGAAAGTAATAGCGCATATTTAAAACCACTCGATACATCCACATCAGAATTTAGAAGCATAAACTTGGTATGGAGAAAAAGATATAAGAACAAAATCCCGTAGCTATTGACGTTTAATTCAAAATCAAGTTGATTGATCACTCGATTGTCCAAATTTCGCTGGCTAATCAAGAGTTCAACAGCCTTACTTGATAAATATCCTCCCGCAGAAGTTAAACCAAGCGTAAGCATTGCTGAACCCGTATGCCAATCATTGGTCATCATGCATGCGATTGTAAAAGCTAAAAGCGCGATAGACAAAATGCCTGTCTTAACATATTCAGCCTTTCTAGCTGTAATTTCTAAACGTGTAACTCTCGTGTAACTATGCAATCTTTCATAACTTCTCTCTTGAAGAACGCGTGTAGCGGCTCCTAGACATCCAAGAGCACCATAAGAAAGAGAGGCATTAAAGGGAAATAAAAATCCCGGCAAAACTCCACTAAAAGTTTCAAGAGTTCTTCTTGCAAGGATCAAAATTCTATTCTTAAGTGCTTTAGGTTCTCTGTCAAGACCTTGAAAATATCCTCGGTAGAACCTATTATTTTCTAACGACCAATCATGAGCCTTTAAGCCACACCTAAAAATGAAATTGGCTGCCGTATAACTCAAAGTTAAAATGCCTGCATCAAAATCTAAATGAAGAATTTTTCTAGAATTCTCAGGCATTTGTTGGCTAGTCACGATGAGAGTTGCTCCCAAGGAAAGCAAAGCTAAATAATGAACAGCCAAAGCCACTTTATTAGCTGATCCTCCTAAAATAAGAAGCCTAGTAGGTAGGTCAGAATCCTGAGAAGGTAATTCTTTAGGTTTTGCTAAAATATTATGGGTGACAAAAAAAGCAGTGGAAGCATAGGTGATCGAGCGAACAAGAGTTTTAAGGATATTTTCATAATAGCCGGACAATAGTCTTCCCTCTTGACTCATATCATCCAAATTAAGGTAGAAATTGGTCAGTGCAAATAAGCCTTCTGCCGCTACACTGGCGAAAAAAGGAGGGGCCCATTGCGCAATCTTTCCAGAAGAGCAATAGTGTGAATAAATACGTAAACTAGCTCCTAATCCGGCGGCACTCAGCATCTCAACTTGCCGATTATCCCATTTTGCTGCATTTGCACCTATAATGCCGGCAGACAATCCATATAATAAAGGTAAAGCTGTTGTCCAGGTCGATTTACAGCTGTTTGCAAAATCATTCTCTCTTAAAGGAGCAACACCCTCATTTGCCCTTTCAGATTCACTCTCATTTTCTTCATTAGAAATTTGATGGGAGGGATTGCCAAGAACCTGATTTAGGCTTCCAGCCTCCAGCCTTCTGTAGGGTTGGACACTATCCTCATCGCTACCCTCTTCGAATGAAAGATCATCATTTATACGTGCGAAAGATCGCTCACTACAATAATTGCCAATCCGTGAAATAATGCCCATCAATCTATCAGCCTAATTTATATTTGTTGTAATTATTTTTAATGGATGCAAAGTAAAGTTCTTATCTTCTCAATTCTAGTATTGATCTTTAGAAAAATAATAAAGCTATTCCTTAAACAGTCTCATCCGCATTTTTATCCTCCTCTACCTCCTGGTCTCCATCAGGCCCAGGACCAAAATTAATGGCATAAAGATTTTGCCGCTTCTCCTCCTCTACCTCTTGCCCCTGATCGCCTGTGGGTCCAGGGCCAAAATGGATGGCATGTAAGCGATTGCTAATCTTTAATCCTGCACCCAATATTGGCGTTAGGCTTAAGCCAGCTATCCCGAGAAAAAAACATATAGACTTTAACATCACCTTACTCCTTTAAACTTGTTCTTAATCTCTTTTTAATGGCTAACAACTAAAAATACTATTAAAAATTTATTTAAAAATTCTTTTTAAACTTAAAATGTTCATGGCTAAACGAATATGCTAAAATAATTTTTAATTTTTTTTATGAAGGTTCTTAAAACTTTTAATTGCCTTTCTCTTAGGATATGAAGACAAAAAAAGAAACGATATTTTTTTTATTCAAGCGCTTAATTAGGAAATCCTTATAATAAAGCAGCCCCTTAAGAAAAAAATTTTATTGCAGAATATTAAATTAGGGCGTATCCCTTTTTGGGAGGCAGGGAATATTTTTAATTAAATTAAGGGTAGCTTGAAAAGCTTAAGGTGATGGCATGACAATCAAGCTAATTGTAGAACAAGGTTAAAGGATATGGCCAAACTTACGAATAATAAGAGACATACAGGAATTTTTATCGTACAAAACGATCGAGGCTTACATACAAGACCTTCAACGGAAATTGTCAAATGCGCTACAAGCTTTAGATCAGAAGTCCATCTCATTTACCAAAAAAGTTATGTGAATGCTAAGTCTTTACTAGGTATTCTGATGTTGGCCGCTACTAAAGGCTCCAAAATTCAAATAGAAGCCGAGGGTGAAGATGCCGAAGAGGCTGTTGCTAGCCTAATTGCCTTAGCTAAAAACAATTTTAATATTAAATATTGATTGAATCAACGTTCATTCTTCCTCGATCGCCAAAGTTTTTTCCAAAACGTCGCGCGTACAAAAGACAGGAGCATTATTCATTAATGCAAGAGTTATGCAATCGCTAGGCCTAGCATCAATCTCTACAATGTGCCGTCGTCCCCCTGCATCTTGTTCTAAAAATAGGCGTGCAAAATATGTGGTATCCTGGATGTCATTGATAACAACTTGTTTAAGTCTAATTTCATACCCTCGGAAAATATAGCTAATAAGATCATGAGTAAGAGGCCTAGCTTTCTCCGCACCTGTCAAAAAAATTTGGAGATTACGGCCAATAGCAGGATCAGTATAGATAGCAAATTTTTTTCCCTGCCCTTTCAAGATTACTACCGTATAAGAGCGAGTTTGCATGATTTTATCAAAGGAAAGCTGAATAAGTTCAGAAAGCATAAATAATAAATCCTGAGTAAAAGAGGAGATCTCCTCGTTGATCTAAAAATTAACCGTTATTAACCTTAAGCTGTAAATCTATTTAGTTGATATTCTAAAGATTTTCTCTTTTATCTGTCTTTCCTTTCTTCTGGAAAGCGGCTTACCATCCTTTCCTCCAATGATTAACAGGTGCAAGAAAAAAACTTTAAATTTTACAGAAGAATTTAAAATCCTAAAATTTCGACTATTTTAATTCTGTAAAAATTTTCACTTCCCCATCATTATAGCCAACAATAATCCTTCCCGCTAGACGAATAAAAAGGCCAGATTCTACCACCCCTACAATTTCACTCAGTCGTTGGTGCAATTGCTCAGCTTTTTCTAACTTTTCTTTGAAATAAATATCGTAAATATAATTTCCATTATCCGTGCAATACAACTCTTTTTCATCATGGGTCCTTAATTTACCTTGATAACCTAGCTGTTCAATACGATAAATAGTTGCAGGATAAGCGAAGGGAACAATTTCAACGGGTAAAGGAACTTGCCCGAGCTTTTTAACAAGTTTAGCTTGATCCACAATAATGATCGCTTCCTTACTCATGCTAGCTACAATTTTTTCTCTTAGTAGCGCTCCGCCACCACCTTTAATCATTGTTTTGTCAGGATCAATTTCATCAGCTCCATCCACCGTTAGATCAATAGAAAAAAGAGTATTGATATCAATTAAAGGAATGCCTTTTTCTAATGCTAACTTTTGAGATTGAGAGGAAGTAGCCACGGCTTGAATTTTAAGGCCCTCCTCACATCGTTGAGCAAGCTTTTCAATAAAAAAACTTGTAGTGGAACCAGTACCTAATCCTACTGTCATTCCGTTTTCAACCAAATTTGCCGCCGCATAGCCGGCCGATTTTTTAGCAATTTGCTGGCCGATAAAACTATTATCTGACATTATAATCTCTTTTAAAGTTTATTCGCATTATTAGTAGGCCTATGATTACATTACAAGAACTTTGTGTTTACTTAGATAAACTTTTAGAGCCCAGCTCCATCAAGGATTATGGCTTGAATGGCTTACAAGTCGAAGGAAAAAAAGAAATTTTAAAATTAGCTACAGCCGTATCGGCAAATTTGGAAACTCTTCAAGCTGCGGTTCACTGGAACGCAGATGCTTTACTTGTACACCATGGCCTATTTTGGAATCAGGATAGCTATCAAATTCGAGGAATAAAAAAAGCTAAACTAGCTTTGCTTTGCCAACATAATCTTTCTCTAATCGCCTATCACCTCCCCTTAGACATCCATTGTGAATGGGGCAACAACTGGAGGGCTGCATTAGAAATGGGGTGGGATAATCTTCAACCCTTTGGTCTAGCTAACGGTCTATATTTAGGAGTTAAGGGCCGTTTGAAAAAAATGAGTCGTCTAGATTTTCAAAAAAAGCTGGAAGATTATTATGCCCATGTTGCTCATATAGCTCCAGGAGGGAAGGAAGAAATTGAAACTGTAGGTCTAGTATCGGGAGGCGGTTATAAATTCTTATCCTACGCTGCGGATGAAAAATTAGACGCCTTCATCTCAGGCAATTTTGATGAACCAGCCTGGAGCCAAGCCTATGAGGAAAAGATTAATTTTTTTGCTATGGGACATTCCGCTACTGAAAAAATTGGGCCTAGAGCTTTAGCTACTCATTTGCACGAAAAGTTTCAGATGGAATGCAGGTTTATAGACATCTATAATCCTTTTTAAGAAAACTAAGCTTAATATAAAAAACTATTTTATTTGTGTCTAAAGGGAGATTTACAAGAGCCCTTTATCAGCTTCAAATGTCCTATCTTTCTTCATCCTTATGCTTTAATTTTTTAGTCGCTTCTTAAGGGTAAGCTCACTTGATGAGTTTAAGGTAATTCACACAACCGGCACGAGAGGATTAAGATATCCTGGATTTGCTTTTAGCTAATAGAGCAATTTTCTCTTATCTACTTATTTCCTTTTACGGCTATTTAAGCGATGGGTCGGAAATCTTAAACCTTTTCATCTTTATCTTTCCCCTTTGGGCCCGATCTCTTTTTATCTTAGCCTGTTTTGTCGATATCTCTCCTCTACCCTTTTACAAATAGTTGGCTAGCTCTTTGCTCACTATCCATCCTCTTTTTAAGCTAAATAATTTATGAGGAGGTAATTTATTTAGCTTTACATAATGGGAAATGGAGAGTAAGAAAAATTATCCTCATTATAAATCATCTTGCTATGCAGGAATAAATTTTTTCATACACTCATCTAGTTCATTGACAGAAAAATACTTAAAATTCAAAATAGCATCCATTCTCACCCTTTTTAAGGACTTACATGCCCAGCTTAATAGAAACTCTAGCTGAACGTGGCTTTATTGAAGCTTGCACAAGTGATGAGCTGAAAGATATATTAACGCAGCCTACGAAAGTTTATTGCGGATTTGATCCTACTGCCGATAGCTTACATTTGGGCCACCTGATCTGCATGATGGGGCTTGCCTGGTTTCAACGCTTTGGACATACTCCCTACGTTATATTAGGAGGAGCAACAGGCATGATTGGCGATCCTTCAGGTAAAATTTCTGAGCGACAAATCTTAGATGAAGAGACATTACTAAAAAATCTTATAGGTATTCGTAAAAATTTTGAAAAAATCCTTGATACTCATGGTCGTCCTAATGCAACGGTTTTTTTAAACAATTATGATTGGTTCAAAAATTTTTCGTTTGTAAGTTTCTTGCGCCAGATAGGTAAGTATTTTAGAATGGGCCCCATGCTTTCTAAAGATTCTGTTAAAGGACGTATGACTTCGGAAGAAGGCATGAGCTTTACAGAATTTGCCTATCAAGCCTTACAAGGGTACGATTTTCTTCATTTATTTCAGAATTATGGGGTAAAAGTGCAAATAGGTGGAAGTGACCAATGGGGCAATATTACAGCAGGAACAGAGCTCATTCGAAAAGCACTTGGTCAATCCTCTTATGGCTTAACCTTTCCTCTATTAACCCGCAGTGATGGACAAAAATTTGGAAAATCTGAAAAAGGAGCCATATGGCTTTCAGCAGATAAGCTTTCTCCTTATGAGTTTTATCAATATTTAGTACGTGTTTCTGATGTCGATGTCATTAAAATGATGCGCATGTTGACCTTTATGGATATGGAGGAAATTAGAAAATATCAAGCGCAAATGCAGCAACCCGATTACGTACCCAATACTGCTCAAAAACGCTTAGCAAAGGAAGTTACGCGTATCGTTCATGGAGAAGAAAATCTTAAAATAGCTTTAGGAGTTACCGAAGCGGCAGCCCCAGGAGCAAAAGCTAATTTGGATGCTACCACACTTGAATTAATGGCGCAGAATATGCCCTCTCGTATCCTTAATAACAAGACGGTAATCAATGCTAAATTGCTTGAACTGATATGCCAAGTAGGACTTTTGCCTAGTAAGAGTGAAGCAAGGCGCTTGGCTCGAAATGGAGGAATATATTTAAATAACAATAAAGTTGAAGATGAGAACTATATCATACAACCTGATGACTTAATAGCAAATCGCCTGATGTTGTTAGCCGTTGGTAAAAAGAATAAGATATTAATAAGTATTGAAAATTAACATTTTCCTAGACGAACAGCTCTATCCTCAAAAATATAATGCCTAAAGTAAAGAATCTTCTTGAAACGAAAAGTTGATTGATTATCATAAGGTTTAAATATTTTTAGCTGCGTTCTACAGTTTTTTCAAGAAAGCAAGGTTAGGAAAAATAAAAAAGCTTGCTAGTAAATAAAGTAAATACAAAAAATAGCCCATAAACTCATCGCATATTCAATTAAGGAGTTCTAAAATTATGACAACTATGACCAAGAAAAGTACTATGACAAAAAAGAAATTGATCAATTCGATTTCTCAAGATAAAGGGATACATCCTAATGATGTACGCCATGTCATACAATCTTTTCTAGATAAAATGACTGAATGCCTCTCAGATGGGGATCGCCTTGAATTTCGTGATTTTGGTGTCTTTGAAGTGGTCGAACGAAAGCAAAAAATCGGTCGTAATCCTAAAAAAGCCGAGGAACCTATTGTTATTCCTGCACGCAATGCTGTTAAGTTTACTCCTGGTAAGAAAATGCGTAAACTAATTGAACGACCTCGTTCTATCTAATCATCCAATCGTTTAAGGATATAGGATAAGGAATAGAGGATTGTACATCCTTAATTCCATCCTTATCCCCTTATGGTGAGTCTTTAAAATATAGATAGCTAAGCATCTGTTTTCCAGTCTCTTTAACAGTGGATAAAAATTCATAAGATTTTTATTTCTTTATAGAGCAGAGGGTATAATCTTTTGGAAATAGGGTTTAACTTTTCAGCTGCCTAAGAAGTTTTAGTGGCCAAATTGCGCTTTGTTGTATTATACTTTACCCATAATTAAGCAAAGGCAGTCATTATCATGACCTTACCCAGATTATTAATCATTTCGGCCATTATTCTGTTTAGCATCATTGGCGTGGCAGCTTTATTCAAAAATAAGTCTCCTCACGCAAATTTTATTATTGAGCCCGCTACCTCTCATCCTCCCATTGAAATTGAGATAAAAAGCAATTCTTTTTCCAACTCTGCTCTTCCCTCTCTTTCTCAAACACCATCTTCTCCTCTTCCTATACCCTCCCTAAAAGCTAAGGATAAAGAATTATCCGATAAAGATTCTGATGACCAGCTTAACTCTTCTGAGAAGGTATTAGAATTAAAAGCACAGCTCCCTGAAGAAAACAGGGTGGTGGAATTTTTTAATACCACCAGTCCTAAATTTCCTATTGTAGAGACCATCACTTATAAAAGCCGCGTCAATTGGCAAAAAGGCAGGCCTGCCTGGCTATCGGATTATGCGAATTACTATAAAACTTCGCGTCATTTTATCGCTCGCAGTCTCAATGGAAAGCCTGATTATCTTAAACAAGATATAAGCGAAGGTGCACGCTTCAATATTTTACATCCTCACAAAATGATTCATTTTCATCTTTTGATTGACTTATCGCGCTGCCAGATGTGGTTCTACTATTATGATATAAATGCTAAGGAAAAAGTATTAGTTAAAACATATCAAGTAGGATTAGGGCGTTTGGATCCTTCCACAAACTCCGGCTTATTGACTCCTCTTGGAATATATTCTTTAGGTCCGCGAGTAGCCGTCTATACCCCTAAGATAATGGGGATCCATCAAGGCGCAAAAGTAGAAATGATACGCATATTTGGGACACGCTGGATTCCTTTTGAAAAAGAACTTCACGGAACAACGGCACCAGCTAAGGGCTTGGGTATCCATGGCATGCCATGGCTAATAAAAAATGGAACACTAGTTGAAGATACCAATAGTCTAGGTAAATATGAAAGCGATGGCTGTATCCGTATGGCTGCTGAAGATATAGAAGAGCTTTACTCCATCATTATTTCTCGTCCTACCACTATTGAACTTACAAAAGATTTTTTTAAGGCCGAAAATAACATGCAAACGATCATTGAGATTGCCAACAAGTAGTGTCAAATTAAGTTCCTTTTTTCTATACTTTGTTCGAATAAATTTGAAAAAATCCTGTAACTAGGGAGCGACTGTTTGGACATTTTACCACACGAAAGACAGATTCAAGAATATGTTAAAACTATAGAGCATCTTAAAAAGCAAAATAATGATAATCCGATTTTCAACACAGAAATTAAAAAACTTGAGCAGAAACTAGAAAAGCTTAAAGAGAAAATATATGCCGAGCTAACTCCCTGGCAGCGCGTTCAGATCTGCCGCCACCCTTCCCGCCCTCAATCTAGCGACTATATAAAAAACATTTGTCAGAATTTTTATGAACTTTGTGGAGACCGCACCTATGGAGATGATCCTTCGATTATAGGGGGATTAGCTAAAATCGGCCCCATGAAATGTATGGTGATGGGCCAGGAAAAAGGCTGTGATACGGAAAGTAGAGTCCACCGAAACTTTGGGATGCTAAACCCTGAGGGCTTTAGAAAAGCCTTAAGGCTTATGCAACTAGCTGAAAAATTTAACCTTCCTATCGTAACATTTTTAGACACACCTGGCGCTTATGCTGGCTTAGAGGCTGAGGAAAGAGGACAAGGATGGGCAATCGCTTTAAATATACGCACGATGGCACGTATAAATACGCCCATTATTGTTACTATCATAGGTGAAGGTTGCTCAGGAGGCGCATTAGGCATGGGAGTAGGCGACGTGGTAGGCATGATGGAACATGCTTATTATTCTGTAATTTCTCCAGAAGCATGTGCTTCCATTTTATGGAAAGATGCAAAGAAAAATACGGAAGCTGCTAGTATTCTTAAATTAAATGCTGAAGATATGCTGCCTTTAAATATTATCGACGCCATCATCAATGAGCCCTTGGGAGGAGCGCATCACGATCCGCAAAAAGCTTATATGAATATGCAGCAATTCATTTTAGAGCAATGGCAAACACTTCGCCACATTCCCAAAGACATTTTACTTGAACAACGTTATCTTAAATTTCGTAAAATGGGCCAGTTCACTAGCCATGCTAACAGATAGACTAGCCTCAACCTACACCCCTAATAAAAAGATAGAAGCAAAAGAAAGGAAGAGGAGTGTTTTTAGGGGCTCATTTCTTAACAATAAGAAAATATTCCTTAATTTATAGCCTTTAACCTCTCATTGGTTTTCATTTTTTTATATCGCGTGTAGCCCTAACACAATATCTTGGATTTTAGGTTTAATATTAACATGATAAAAATTTTTAAAATTTCTTTTGATAAACATGTGCATACTACCCTCATCGTGTTTATTATATTAGCAATGTTATTACTCACGGTGGCCTCGCAGTTAGAAATATTGGCCTTAGGAATAATTACTAAGAAAGGGCCAGACATATTTGAGCTTTTCGCCCCCTTAAAAGAGGGCTCTTTGCAAAAAGTTGATAAAATAAGCTTAGCAGAGGTGCATCAACGCTTCGAGCAGCTAGATAGCAATCATAAAGGCTATATTACATCTGCCGAAATCGACCATTTTATGGCTAAGCTTAAAAATAAAAATCTTCTGGAAGAAGCTACCCGCCGTATCAACCATATATTGCCTATTAAAGAAAATCTATCCAGTCTTGCTTTATTTTTAGTATTTGTTGCTTTTTTTAAAGCCCTTACACTGTTTGCTCATCGCTTCTCGACACGAGTCTTAGCTATTCGGGTGAGTAGTAAATTACGACAGCAATATTTTGAACATATTCAAACTCTACCTTTAAAATTTTACCATGATCATCATATTGGCAGCTTATCCGCACGTGTAGTGGGTGATTCCTCAACCATCGCTGAAGCTATCAATGCTTGTCTCGTTAACTACCTTCAAACGCCTTTTACTGTATTAACTACCCTCTTGATGTGCTTTCTCACCTCATGGAAACTATCTTTGATTATATTCATTGGCTTCCCTCTAATTGTATTTCCTATTATTTTTCTAGCCAAACGTGTTAAACGTATTTCAAGGCAAATCCAACAAAATCAAGAACGCTTTGCTTCCGTTATAATTGATTTTCTAGCGGGTATTCAAACTGTAAAGCTGTTTGGGATGGAAGAGTTTTCGTTAAAAAAATACAAAGATCAAAATCAGAAAATGGCTGCACTTGAGAAAAAAAGTGCTTGTTATGATCTTGCTTCTCGCCCAATTATCCATACCATCGGAATGTTTTTCTTAGCCACAGCTCTTATGTATGGTTTATATGTGCTACACATGAGCATACCTGAAGTGTTATTTTATTGTGGCTTATTATACATATTTTATGAGCCCATTAAAAAATTTGCTGAAGAAAATAGCCATATTCAACGAGGAATCGCCGCTGCTGAACGGATGTGCGAAGTGTTGGATCTAGTTCCCTGCATCCGTGATGTTGACGGGGCGGAAACGATGGCTACATTTGAAGATTCTATTGAATTTGACAACGTGTGGTTTCGTTATGAACAGGATTGGGTTTTAAAAGGATTGAGTTTCAAAGTAGAAAAAGGTACCACGGTAGCCATTGTAGGGCCCACCGGAGCAGGCAAATCTACTATTGTTCATCTTCTTCCTCGCTTATATAACATTCAGCAAGGAACGATACGTATTAACAATAAATCAATCACAACTTTTACTCAAAAATCACTTAGAGAACTGATTGCTTTTGTTCCTCAAAAACCCTTTCTTTTCCTTGATACAGTAGCTGAAAATATTTCTTATGGAAAAAACTTATCTATCCAGCAAATTGAAAATGCCGCTAGAAAAGCTTATGCTGAAGAATTTATTCTTCAATTACCTAAAGGATACGACACAGAATTAGCTGAAACAGGAAAAAATTTATCAGGCGGCCAGCAACAACGCTTAGCTATAGCGCGGGCTTTAGCCAAAGATGCTCCTATCCTTATTATGGACGAAGCCACCTCCGCTTTAGATGCTAGCAGTGAAATACATATTAAAAATGCAATTCATCAACTACGAGGGCAAGTCACCCAAATCATTATTGCTCATCGCCTCTCTACCATTGAAGACGCTGATAAGATTATCTATCTAGAAAAAGGAGAAAAACTAGCCGAAGGTACTAAAGAGGAATTGCTACAAAATTGCCCAGGCTTTAAAAAAATGTGGGAGCATATGTATCATGCCAACCAAACATCCTAAGGAGGAAATGAGAAAAAAGAAAGCAGTTGTTATTCATTCAGGTGGTATGGATTCTTCTATCTGTTTAGCGCTTGCTATGCAAGAGCTTGGAAAAGATGCAGTCACTAGCCTATCTTTTTACTATGGCCAGCGGCATGCTTCTGAAATTATACAAGCAGAAAAAATTTGCAAAGATTGGAATGTAGCGCATGCCACGCTTAACTTAAGCTGCTTAAGTCAAGTTACCGCCAATGCACTAATTAACCCAGCGGTAGCCATCGAGAAAGATCCACCTACTACTCCCAATACGTTAGTAGTAGGCCGAAATGGATTAATGGCTCGCCTAGGAGCCATTTATGCGGATTATCTTGGAGCTTCCTTTATCTATTTAGGGGTGATCGGCGTGGAAGGTAACTATTCAGGATATCGAGATTGTTCTCGAGAATATTTTGACCTTAAGCAGAAAATTTTGCGTATAGATCTAGCCAATCCACACTTTAAAATTTTAACCCCTTTAGTCTCTCTGACTAAAAAGGAAACGTTGGAAATAGCTCATCGATTAGGTATCCTTGAATACCTCTTAAATACAACTATTACCTGCTATGAAGGGATTTCCCAAGCAGGCTGCCAACAATGCCCTGCTTGTAGGCTCCGTAATAAAGGCCTGCAAGAGTTTAAAGAGGCTAATCCAGGCGTCTTATTGAATGTGGAGCCTTAAAATCGCAGTAAATTAAAAAATTTTAACGAGAAGATGGGGCTTTAAACTAAATAAGGCACCTTGTGTTTTATAACTTCAGCTTCACTTAGTAGGCTCCTTTAAGCTAACGCTTTATTCTTTCTTGCTCCAAAGAGTGAACTTTTTTTTAAAGAGAATAATCTTTATAAAAGAAAGGGGCTTCTTCTTATAAAGACTATATATATCAGCATGGTTAGCACTTAATCCCGACTTTGACAGTTGTTTTATAACTAAGTAATTGTTAAAGACTTATATTAAAAATTCAGGCACAACATTGAGATTGAAACGTAGTATTTCTTTGAGTAGGTATTCCCAGCACTTGGAGAATTGCTTGAGCATCTTGGCAAAGAAGCGATTGCATGGAACCTTCTCTTTTTGCGGATCTATCCTCAAAAATGGTTGTGTGCACCTGCGCTAATGCATGCCTAATGCGATCGAGAGTAAGATAGACATTATTTTGGCGAAGCAATGACTCTAAAAATCTTTCGAGAAATAAGTTTATAAAACATAACAATAGATGGGCTTTTATTCGAAGAGGAGCCCAATGAAAAATAGGTCGGGTTTTAAGCGTAGATTTAGCCACTCGGAATGCTTCTTCTATGTGCCCCAGATCCTAGTAGCGAGCTAAAACTTGCTCTACACTAATTTCTCAAGGAAAATAGGTAGGCTAACAGGCTCTACCTCCTGGCTTAACTGCTGGAATACGGCCAGCTTTTTATCTTTAGTGTTTTTCATTAGACTTAACTTTGCCCTGTGTTCTTAACTTAAAGGAATATTACATCAAATACGGCCATTTTTCAAGAAAGATGGCCGTATTAATTTAAATACGGCCATCTTGACGTTTGCTCGGTAGCATAACTTTTTGATGGAGACAGCAAACAGCTTGAGCAAATATAAGGGAAAGCAAAAAAGGGCAACATTTGCACTATTTAAAAAGAAAAAAGGATTTTTTATAATAGAATTTCTCTTTACCTCCTTCATCAAATACCCTTATAAATCTCGTTAGACTCTAAATTTTTT
>NZ_JRXI01000107.1:0-3946 GCF_000813645.1 Neochlamydia sp. TUME1
AATTTTTTTAGATTAACCACCCTTCTACTCCATCTATCGGACACTCCTATTTACCTTGCTTTTAAATGACTTAAGCTAAGTTCAAAAAGGTGTCTTTTTAATTAAGCTCTTAAAATTTGGAACTTCACTTGATCAAATTTAAATTTATTAGATAGCCTAATTTAGCATAGACTAAAGGGTGCTTTGTGATAAAATTTTCGTACGCAGACTTTTTCAAGCTTATTTTATTTTTTTATTGCATTTCTGTATGGCTTTTTATCGATTGCCCCCCTTAAAACCCTAAAAAAAACCTCAAATTTTTATGATAAATCCTATAAATCTTTAAAAAGATTTTCTTAAAATGATAAATACTTTTACTGGAAATAACTGGTTAGCGCAGAGATAGGAGCAAAGAGTTAAGGGGGTAAAGATTTTGCAATCCTTAAGGTTATAGAAATGTTTTCTTAACAATTTATTAATATTTATTTAAATTAGGATAATAACTATTATTAAAAAAGGGGGTAAACAATGAAAATTAATGAAGCCTACAGAGCTGTTTATAAAGCAAGAAACTATTGTGATCATAACCAAAAAAAAAGCTTAACCCAGCAGGAACGTAAGCTACTTTGGATATGTTGTACTACCTTGCAAAACCCTACGAAAAGCACACTTACCCTTCAACAAAGCCATCAGCTTAAATATTTACTAAAACGTTTAGATGCTCTTCCTACTAAGCCTTGTGATACTATGCATCCCTTATGCAGGGTGTTTCTTATCCTTTTAAAAAAGATTGCTAATCTGTGCCATCTTAGAATAAGTCTTAGTAGATTAGAAAACAAACTGGAAGACACTTTCTCTACCTATATGAAAATTGAACCCAATTTGCTAGAAAAATTTATCCATATAAAAGCTGAATTAGATGCTAATGAAGATGAATTGCAAGCTCATAAAATTTTAAAAAGCATTGAATCTTTTTGCTTACTATCTGCCTATTCTTCCCATATTAATAAGGCATTTTTGCAAGGTGAATCCCCTCAAGCACTACGCCGTTTGATTTATGATAAGACGGGCCTTAAGCTTAATAAACAACCTCTCCATGCAAAAACAATTGAAGCTATCTCAAAGGCTCCCCAGATCCTTTATAAAAAATATTGTTATGCTCACCAGCGGGGAATAACTGATCTTTTCTTTAAAAAAGCATTTAACAAAAAAGATAAAAATTTTCAAACGAAATTAAACCGCCTTCATGCTTTTAAAGTGAAGAAAGAAAAAAATTAAGGGGAAAAGAGGAACTTATATGGAAAATATTTGAAAAGTTTATTAAAGAAGTGGAAAGGCATACCAAAAGTAATCGTAAAGAAAATAATTTTTACGCTGACTTTGCTACCCGAGCAAAATTTAACGATTATTTAAGGGAAGAACAGTTTATAGGCAAAAAGTACAGAAAGAATAATATAAAAAAGAAAATGACTCAGGAAAAAATGATAAAATTGGAAAAATATTTAGCCGGACTACTAAATATTTGGGAGGGGCAAGTAAATCCTAATATTCCTCTTAAACCTATTCTAAACAGGCCTAATTTTAATCGTATTAACCTCTTCAATCCGATTGTTAGACCTCCTAAATTTTTACCTATACTTGCTGATAATAAAACTACAGCAACTACTACCCCTCTGCAGGAAAAGATCATAGAAACAAATAAGCTAAATACTGTTTATCAAGAAATGCTGAAAGATCTCGAGCTCCTTCATTATGCTAGCAACCTAAGAACTTATCATCATATCAAACAAACCATTCATGGCTTCTTCAAGATTTACTCCAATCGCTCTCAACTTTGGGATTATTATCTTAAACATTCTTCTTATGATTCTGCAACCTATATACACGATCTAACAGGCGTCTACCTACATACCGAACAGACTAAAGATACAATAAAATTTTTAATTAAAACTTCGGCTAAATTATTCTTTAACACTTATCAAAAAGCCAAGGCTAATGCTCGTTTAAAGGAATTCTTCAACCAAGCATTTTCATCCTATAATTATTGCTTAGAAGCTCGCTATACATATCTGTGCGATAAATGGGTAGCCTCGGAATCTCAAAGCGCATGCCTAGAGAAAGAACCTCTAGCAGAAATAATGAAAATTGACCCGCATATCACTAAGGAAAAAAATATTGAAAAACTTGTTGAAATCTTTGAAGATTTGCAAGCAAGGCAATATGCTAAAGATCACGGAATAATAATAAATAAAGCTTGGAACAAGCCTGAGGGGCCTAAGTATCAAAAGGTTTTCAAAGATAATAAGTTCAACAGCTATTACAACGTCCACAACTTCGAACAAGCTTTATTAGTAGAGATGAAAATAGTAGGACAAAAATGTATGAATGGTACTTATACAGAAAAAGAAGTTAAAGAACTTATTCAAAAAATGGTAGACGCCGATATTATTGATTAATAGTATTATTAATACTTTTATTTTCAGCTTTAAAAAAGCCTAGTTACTTTTGATTGGCTCTTTTTCCTCTCTGTTCATTTATCGCTTAAATAGCCAAGTGAATGTCCTCAGAAATAGATGTGGCCTCCGCAATTATTAAGAAAAACTTACTGCCCCGTGGATGTTCTAAGCTTTTAAGGCTATTGGAGTGCTAAGTAGGCTAGGTCTTCTATAATTCTTAATTACCTTAAAGAATTGAAGGTTTACTTTAGACTTCTTGAGTAATTAAATTTCAATTTCATAGTTGTAGATCATCACCATAAGATTAAAGCGCAAGCCAAGCCTTCTTCTTCGATTTCTGTATCTATCGCTTATGATTTTAAATCTTTTCAAACTCCCAATCACATTTTCGTTTACCCCTCTTTCCGAAGATATTGCTTGGTTTGGCTTTTTTTCTTCCTGAGTTAACGGTTTTCTCTTTCTAGATTTTTTTGGTAGCCTGGAGTTTCTTTAAAGTTTTTTTATACCTGTATATCCACTATCGGTTATCGCGCAGCGGTTATCAGTCCAATCGGGTCGCCCAAGGGAACTTCCCCCTTAGGCTCCCACAGACACGTACGTGAAACTCCCGCTTCATACGGCTCCTATTGTTCTTCAAGCTTTCCAGCCTTTTCTCCACCCCCATAAGTTCCTCGTATTTCTACTTGACTTATTGAGTTGAATTGAACAATTCCAACCCCTTCGCGCCCTCTTCATTACAAAGACTTCCTCACTACTACGAGTTGGTCTGCCCCTCATACATGCTTCGATATTTCCCACTTTGTGTTCTTCACTTATATGGTTTTCTCTTAACATCATCTATGAGGTTCCCACGTTCTATATAAAAGCCTAGACTAAGTTCACGCTATCTTTATGCCGGACGCCATTTAGGCAGTAAACAGGTTTCCCCTAAATTTATCTTGGAAGGGTTTGCAGCCCCCAGTTTTGACGTCATTTGAGCAAGCTTTCGACACTTGGGTCAATAGTTCACTCTCGTTCGTCTCCTTAGTCCTCACCTGATATGTTTATCATACCTTTTCCTTAACGCTCACTACCTTGGCTTTTGACCAAAGCAGCTTAAGGTGGTTTGAAATCTCTTCCTACAAAGCGACTTCGAGGAGCCATTTTCCCTCATCTTTCATATAGTTACGCACATCTACGGTGTGCTCGCGGCACACGCGCACCTTGCTTTCTTTAAACAACTTATAATCATGCTTTTTACCATTGCTAAAGGCCGTACAAATAACTTTCCTACTCTTCTTATCGACTACCACCTGACTTTTTAGGGTATGCCTTTTCTTTTTTCCTGAATAGAAATGCTTCTGCTTGTCGTTGCGATTTCTTATCTTTTTTTTCCTTAGCTCTTCTCCTCTTAGGTCGCTCTACAGATGATTCTGATGCATCTATAAGCACTACTTCGTATTCACTCTCCTTTTCCAGAAGAGCTTTCTTTCCAGGAAGCGAAAATTCTCCACTTTTAATTAATGTGTTTT
>NZ_JRXI01000108.1:0-14192 GCF_000813645.1 Neochlamydia sp. TUME1
CCACCCATCTACATGCTCGATAACAACCACTTTCGCTCAATCTATAACTTCTACCCAAATGAAAATAAGTTCGATACCCTCTTAAATACTCTAACGCCATCAAAAGCTTGTTTTGGATAGTTAGCCCACCTTTTCTTCCTGCTCTTCTGTATCTCCTGTTTTGTGCTTCTACTAAAATCTCGACCATTCTTTCAAATGTTTCACGCTTTACTCCCGTCACCCTTTTAAATTGTTCGGCAGACAGCACTTTAAGTTCCTCATATTTCCCCATATCTTTCTCCTTAGTTTAAAGGATAAGAATATAGCAAAAATCTAATTAAGCAAGAAGTCTTTTTAAGGATCAAACATATGTTTCAAATTTTTTAAGCATTTGCCTTAAATTTTATTCTTAAAAAAAACTACGCCTACATAGCCGATCCTCTAAAAGCTGCTTCCGGTATTTTAAGGGAAGGTTTACAAAACAAAGGATGAAATCGTGTAAAGAATGGCTCAAAAACGTACTCTTAAAAAAGAATGCTGCGCAAACCGCTATTTTCCTTGTTGATTTGCCAGCCTGCAGTCTTTATTTTTTCATTAGAAACTTTTTTATTCCCTTGGAAAGAACTTTGCAATGAAGGATTCCATTGTACATCGGGCCAGCCATAGAATTTACTAATCTTCTTATACAGCTCTTTACGAAGAATATGAAAATCATCACAAAGGTTATAGATTCCTGCTAGCTTATTTTGCTGAGCATAAGCCATGGCAGAAACAATCTCATCAAGATAGATGAGATTGGTAAAATTATCCCCTGAGCCTGCGCAGCCAGTGCTTAGCATACGCTTAACGCGCTCTACGATTGAACGTCCTGGTCCATAAATCTCTCCTAAGCGGAATACACATATTTGGCGGTAGGAAGTAGCAGCTTGAAATAGTATTTCTTCGGTAGACAACAAAATTTTGCTATTCGTTTGAGTAGGATGGGGTTTAGTCTCTTCATCTACCCATAACCCTCCTTGCTCACCATAAACCGAAGAGCTACCTGTATAGATCACCTGGGAGACATGCGTATTCTCAAGAGCCTTGACTAGCTTCTCAGCTGTACCTAGATAAGTTGGCCTATAATCTGCCGGGCTGTCAGGAGCTACAGCCAAAATAACAACATCTTGTTTTTCTAACAACTTTTGCCAATCCTCGCCCAAAATATACACATGATCTATCCACTGTCTTAATTCTGACGCCTTTTTTAAGCAACGCGTTGTTACAGTAATCTCATGCCCCTCATTCTTCCATTTTATAGCTGCCGATCTTCCTACATAGCCACATCCTATGATACAAATCTTCATGCATAAACGAATGGTTAAAGGTAGCCAAGCTTTTCAAAGCAATTTTTTAGTTCTGTATTTTCGGCTTTATCAAAAGCTCCTGAGCTAGCCAGCCATTTGATATAATCACGAGGCACATCTTTCAATGGGACCCCTTGATGCTTACCAAAAGGCATATGGTGAAGTTCGCGAGGTTTATTAATCAATTTAAAGATTGTTTCCATATCTAAATCATCGGTCATTAAAGAGAAGACTTGATGCAAGACAATAACATCATCAAGGGCTCGGTGGGCCTTATTTGCTTCTATTTGATAGATCTCTCTTAAAAATTGTAAAGTATGTTTAGGAAGATCGGGACGATAACGTCTTGCCCATTTTAAAGAATCTAGAAATGACCATGAGGGCATTTGAATTTGATGACGCCCAAACTCTTGACGAAGAAAATGAAGATCAAAAGCATCATTATTATGGGCAATCAGAACCACATCGCCTTCACAAAAGTCTATAAACTCTTGTCCCACCTGCGCAAAGCTGGCGCATTTGGCAACCATCTCATCCGTAATATTGTGAACAGCAGTAGCTTCAGCAGGAATAGGACATCCTGGATTGATCAACTTCTCAAAAGAAGTATTATTTACTGGATCAAAAGCTGCAATCTCGATAATACGATCCCTATCAGCTTTAATACCCGTCGTTTCAGTGTCATAAAAAATAGCACGTCTTGGCATAGTGAGGCAGCATCCTTTTAACGTTATTATTTTACATTAAAGTCTTTCAACATTGTTCTTAGCTACTTTATATCCTGAAAAATTTAAAGATACTATATCAGCTGATCATGGTAATTAGCTTAACATGCCTTAAGAGAAAGAGAATAGAACATTTGACTCCCTTTTAAAGGGCCGAACTTAGCACAACTTAAATAAAAGAAGATTTGAGCAAATAAAGCTAAGTGCTTGTTTGGATCGAGCACAAGTACTTATGTCCATCTTTAACTACTTTTATACATTTTTTTATTTTCTTATTTTAGCCGCTTCCCCTTGTTTTACTACATCTATAAAGCGAGCTTTACCTGCTACCACAGCGGCGATAATAGGGAAGAATGTTTCTATCAAAAGAGGAATAGTATGGATATAATTACAAAGAATTTCCCCTGCAACCTTTTTATCGCTAGCTGGCAAGATGGTACGGTAAAAAACAATTTTAGCCCGTTCATCTAAACCGAAACCAGGAATATCGATTTCTTTATTGAATAAATGTAAAACGCGTGCTACTTCACTGATCGTTTGGCTCTCAAGAGCAATAGGAATGGGAGCAAATAATTGAAGAAGTTCTTCATCATTTAATAAGCCAATAAAAAGAGGAAAAGCTTCATTTTGCACTTTAAAAAGAGTATATATCTGCTTAGTCTCTGGCTGATGTTTTACATCTACAGATTTATTGATTAAGTATTCGTAAAGACTATCAATAGTGAGGGGAATCATATTTTTTCTCTAAAACTTTTAAAAACCTACATTTGGCGCAAAATTATTTGGTTGCTTTTCTCGAATGACCTCAGGATTGTTAGTAGAAGGAACAACAGAGTATTCATCCTCTCTTGGCAAGCGATAACAAGCAAAAAGGAAGCAAATACAAATTAAATAAAACATCGAATAAATAAAAATTTGTTTGTTTTGCATATCTCCTCTTCTTCAGGCAGTGATAAATTCAATGATACTACCCTATTCGCTAATATTTTGGAAATCTAAAGCCTTATTTTTTTTGCATTTTACCTCTGCCTTTTGTTCAAACCTCTCTCCATGAGGTAAAAGGTAAGCTTAATTTTTAGTGTAAAAGAAAATAAGTTTTCAATAATACGAAGGCAAAGTAGAGTTGTTTAAATAAAAAAGTGTAAACGTTTATTTCTTGTTCTTTGATTTTCTTCGAAGAAAAAAATTTAAGCTAAAGCTTGTGTTACTCATCATAAAATATCTTTGTTCTCTATCCTCTCTTTAAACGATAAAGGTAGACTTTCCTCCGATTCATTATTTTCAAATGCACCTAAGTGTGTAACTCCATTAACAGATTCAGCTATAATAATTCCTTTTCCTTTTATTTCTAAAAGATAAACTGCCGTTTTTGGGGTTAACGAGCGATATTCGATGACTTTAATTAAACTGGTAGCGTTCAATTGATGAATTTTTCCTCTAAGCAGTCTTTTAATAATCCAGGAAGCTATCAAAACTACTGCCACAATTAATCCTAAAGTGGTTAACATATTGATAAGTTCATGAAAAAATCGAGCTCCTTCATTGTCGTCAATTTTTGGGGAGAATTCGACTTTTGAAGTAGGGTGGGCAGAGTGAATAGGAGTTTCAAAATTTTCAGATTGATTTTTCTCCAGGGTATCAGAGTGGTCTTCCTCCAGGGTGGGAGAAAAGTGAGCCAAAGTCTGTGGATGATCGAAAGCTTGTTCACTATACCCTTGCTTACAAAGTATGTAAGCTGTGCAAACAATAACGAAACAAAGAAAATTATTTTTCATAAGATCTGATGGGTTAGAAATTAATAATTGCAATTCTAGCATTTCAATATATTTTTGCACATTTTCTTATTGCCTTTTGTGAGTTTTTTGATAAGCTCAGATCTTTAAAGAGCAAGTCAGGTATGCGATCTCCTTATCACCTTCAAAATAACAATAGCCTTGTATTTCAATTCATGGTCAGTGAATACTTAGCCATTTGCCAAGCATTTAAAAGCTTTGAGATAGCGGTCCAAAATAACAATTATGAAGCCGCTAACATGGCACTCATTAGATTACTAGGCTATCAAGATAAAAATCTTTTTCCCGCCTTTTTTGGATATGCGGATAAAGGCCTACTCCAGCAATTGCAAAGTAGCTGCCAATCTTTTAACCTTAATGATGAGGACAAAAAGCAGCCTGCGCAAAAATTAAACTTACATGCTCAAAAAGCTTATTCTCTCTGCTATCAAGTTTGGAAAACAGTTGAAAATAGGCCTTTATCGCCCTCCTCTCCCTTATTTGAGCTAGCGTCTCCCTACATTCCAAAAATTCAAAATTTTCTCAACAAGATAGGGCGTTTAATTGCTAAATTATTCTTGCAATTTGAAGATGATGAAACCATACTGTTTTTTCTATTAGAGAATCATCAAATTGTGGATGAAGTCTATAAAGCACCATTGGTGAAAAAAGTTTTTGCTAAAATGTTCCCACAAGGATTGAAAACAGCAGAAAAATATATAATTAAACAGTACAGTAAGCGAGGCTATTACCATCTTCTGCCTCAAGTTTTAGAAGCTGCGAAAGAACTTCAACAAAAAAAATAAAATGTCATCTTTAAAAAGTGAATATTTATCCCTAATCGCTCAAGTGCAAAGCTACCTTATCCAAGAATTTTCTTCAAAAGCATTCTTAGAAGTTAACCGATCTAGCTATGCGGATTATCGTCTATTTGCAGCTTCTTGCTTACCCCAAGCCATTAAAAAGGCATTGCCACCTCAATTTCCGGAAGCGTCTAAGGTTGAAGCTTCACCTGTAGTTGCAGCTCCTCTCTCTTCTACGGTAATTACCCATGAAAAGCATCCAAAAGATACACTTGAAGTGTTACCTGCTGATAGTAAAAGCAACTTGACAAGCGAGCAACCTCTTCCTTCTTCCTCCTCGCCAAACAGCACAGAATTTGTACCTAAAGCTATTAATTTGGAATTTTTAGCACCTGCTCTCACCTCTCCAGATTTTTCAGATTTTCATAAAATTTTTGCCGAGCGCTTTCCCGAGCAAATGATTCTAACTGATATTCCAAACGATGAAGCTGCGAAAATTGTTAAACAAATGTGGAAAAATGATAACCAGCGAGATTGTTTATTATTAGTTTTAGAAAGTGCATCTTCCGATCCTCGCCACGCTTTATTTTTAGCTAACCTACGTAAAGCTATTCAGATAGTCTATCGTGTACCTATAGAAATTATAGAGAAGAATTGCTTAGACTCCAGCCAAAAAAATTTTATAATTGAGCTTGCCCCTTTGGATATATATTTCCAAGAGCCACACCGCAAAGTAGAGCTTTGGAATTTTATTTCTTCTCAACTTTCCAGGTAGGTTAAAATGTCGCTGTATGCCTCTGTTATCCTTGATAGTGCCCTGGACAAGCCTTTGGAATATAGCATTCCCCCTGAGTTTACTTTGCACGCTAAACCCGGTGTACGTGTTGAAGTACCCTTGCGCCGTCAATTTCAACGAGGATATATCCTGAAGGTACAAAACCAGGCTACTTTTCCTTCCGTAAAGCCCATCGCTAAAATTTTATCAGACGGAGAGCTTATCACTCCTCCCTTATTTGAACTAGCTTTATGGCTAGCCAAATATTATTGCACACCTCTCCACCAAGTTTTCAAAATCTTGCTACCCGCCAGTGTACGCAAAGATATACAGCACAAACAGCAATTTTATGTCCTGCGTAAAAAAACGCGTGAGGAATTAAAAATTTATTGCGAAAAAATACGTAACAGATTTCCAGCGCAAGCTGAAGTCATCGATATCATGCTTCAAGTAAAAAAAGGGATTTTACTCAGTGAATTGCTAGAAATATCCAAATGTTCTCGCAGCTCTGTAGATACGCTTATTAATAAAGATTATTTACTAATGGATATTGTGCGTATTGATCGTTCGCCCCTTATCGATGAAGAATATTTTAAGACCAAGGCTAAACAGCTTAATGCAGAACAACTTCAAGCTTTTGAAAAAGTAAAGCACAGCCTTAGCGAAAATCAATTTGAAACCCACCTTATTTTCGGGGTCACAGGAAGTGGTAAAACTGAAATTTATTTACAGGCTATAGAGCAAGCTTTAATGCAGAATAAAGGAACAATTATGTTAGTTCCGGAAATCTCTTTAACAGCTCAAACTATCGAACGTTTTCGCAGCCGTTTTGATCATAAAATTGCCATTCTTCATCATCAATTAAGCCAGGGAGAACGCTTTGATGAATGGCACAAAATTCGCCGTGGAGAGTCCCCTATTGTGATTGGAGCTCGCTCAGCAATCTTTAGTCCTGTTCCTAATTTAGGGCTCATTATCGTAGATGAAGAACATGAGCAATCCTATAAGCAATCTGAGGAACAGCCTTGCTACAATGCCCGCGATGTAGCGGTCATGCGAGGAAAAATGAGTAATAGCACAGTCATTCTTGGGAGTGCAACGCCAAGCTTAGAAAGCTATTATAATGCTTCGATTAGCAAATATACTTTAAGCAAACTTACCATGCGGGCCGCTACAGCAAACATGCCTCGCATGCATATTGTGGACATGGCAAAAGAATTTGAAAAAGCTAAAGGATATACGAATTTTTCAGAAAAGCTTATCGCAGGAATAAAGCAGCGTTTTGAACAAGGGGAGCAAACCATCTTATTTCTTAACCGCCGTGGCTACCATACTACTCTACTCTGCCAGCAATGTCGGCAAGCAGTCAAATGTGAACATTGTGATGTCACCATGACTTTTCATTTAGGCGACAACGCTTTAGCTTGCCATCTATGTGGCTACACACTCACTCCTCCCCCAAAGCAGTGCCCTAATTGTCATCATGACCATCCCATGAAATATAAAGGGGTAGGAACTGAATTGATTGAAAAAAATATACATGCTTTATTCCCTGGCATTCGTACAGTACGCATGGATGCAGATACTACGAAGCATAAAGGCAGCCATCAGAAGCTTTTAAAAACTTTCAGCAGTGGCAAAGCGGATGTATTGATTGGCACCCAAATGATCGCTAAGGGTCTTCACTTTCCGTCGGTTACCCTTGTTGGAATATTAAATTGTGATTCTACCCTTAATCTCCCCGATTTTCGTGCTTCAGAGACAGTTTTTCAATTAATTACACAAGTTTCTGGGCGAGCAGGACGTGGCCAAATAGCAGGTGAAGTGATTCTACAAACAAGCTTACCTGATAATTCAACGATTTGCTTAGCGGCAGCTAACAATTATGAAATTTTTTTTGAAGAAGAACTAAATGTAAGGCAAGCTTTTAATTATCCTCCTTTTTCTAATCTAATCAAAATTACCTTTTCTGGCCCGGACCAAAAAAAGACCTCGGATTATGCTCATTATACACGCTCGTGGCTTATGGATCATTCAAATGAAAGTTGTAAATGGCATGAAATTATTCCTGCAGGATACGCAAAAGTTAAAGGTCAGTATCGGTATCAATTTCTTATCTGTTGTGCTAATGTGTATGCTTTGAATCGCGTTTTAGAAAGTTTCCGTCATACCCATCACTCTTTGCAAACGGTAAAAATGCGAGTAGATGTAAATCCTGTCTCTACATTTTTTTAAAACCTTGGTAGTACTCTTCAAAAAAGTTTTTTTAGTGGTAGCGTCCTTTAGAATAAAAGAGCTAGACCTCGGAATGATAAAAAATACTCCCCTTAGGCTTAAGTTTTGCTACAACCTTCCACTTCTTCTAAAGCTTTTAGAGTAACCTTATTTAAATCTTTTCGATACTGGAGATGATCTGCAAGCACTGTAATGTAGCGAAAAACTTTTTGTACCTGTTGCCTGGTGGTACTATCGATTTCATATTTAATGCCCGTGTACTTATCAATAAATGAATCTTTCTCGATCTCAAATTCCTTATCTTGCAAAATCATGCGTATTAATAAATTTTTGGCCTTATTATTATCTTTAATAGACTCATAGGCAATCAATGCCAGCTCAATTATTTGCTGGCGTCCTGGGCTAGGACATTTATATCTACACTTTTGTAAAGTTATCAACTCTAGCAATATAGCTAGTAAATTAATTTGAATAACCGCCTCTAAATCTTGAATGCAAGCTTTGACTGCTTCTTTTTTAGAATAGCTATCTTCCTGCTCAACACCGAAGATGTTTATATATCTTTCAGAAGACATCACGTACTTAATAGAGTATTTTATATATATTTCTAGGTTTTTTTCGTAAGCTGTCTCGCTTTTCTCTGTAGAGGGTAAAGGGATCTCATTAAAATTAAAAATTTGATAAATTTCATCGTTAGCATCTTCCAAGGGCTGCATTTGATAAGCAGGGCTATAGCTTGCTTTTTCAAAACTTTTAAGTTTAAAAAAAATCTCTCTTTCTTTTAGTCGAGTAGGAAGGTGCGACGTTAGCCCTTGCATTTGTCCTAGTTTAGCGATAGGATTAGCTAATAAAAGGGAAGCATATTGCTGATGCTTGCACAACTGTAAAGTAATTAATTCTAAGAGCTCTTTTTGCTCATTCTTGTCTTCCGGTATGTTAGCCAGCAGTTTTAAATGCTGCAGAGAGTTTATAAGACCCTTCTTGTCTTCCAAAAATTCTATAAATTCGAAACGATCTATATCAGCAAGCTTTTGAGGATCAAATTCGTTTTGATCAGCATCTCGGAGAATAGGCATATATTTTTTAGCCTCATTGATTAAGTCTGGCATAGCTTCTACAGCTACTGCAAAACCATAAGCTTCGGAAGGTGAAAAATCTTCACTCATTTTGAAATCTTCGCCTATAAAATCAAAAGCCACTCTTAGTGACTGCGCTATCTGTGCGCTCTTAATTTTATGAAAATGCTCATGCCTTATCCTATCATATTTGCTTAAATGATTAAGTTGAGAGATGAGTAACCAAGGACTTTGGACCATTAGAAAACTCTGGATACAAAATCCCCAAGCCTGCACGGTATGATTTTGCAACAGTTCTGAGCGGCAAAATGATAGGAAATTTAAAGAGGTGAGAAAAACAGTATAAGCCAACGCAGCTACAGTTTCAGCTAAAGCTAAAAGGCTAGTTGCCACACTACAAGTAATTGATCCTAAAGCAATAAGATTTAAGCTGCGAGACTTTAGATAAAAACTCATTAACTTTTGACTGAACCGATGTGTTTTACTGCTTAAAGGAGGGAAATGAAGGTGGCTAATCGAGTAATGATCTTCTACCGTTGCTATAGTAAATATATTCATAAAAATTTTACTCCAGGATAAAAAAAGCGAAATAGCCTATTTTAAGTGGCTTATCTATTTGTATTGCCATCAAACGCCCCATTCTTTTTATGTCAGGTAGATAGAAGTTTGCAAATTAAACGTTTATAATTAAGGCAGATAGACCAATCCGATCCTAGTAGGTGCTTAGTCGCAATATAATAGAGAATAAATTAAAAAGGCAATCTTTAGTTTCAATTGAGGAGATAAATAAATAAGGGTTCGGCTTATTATCAGCTCACATAATCCTCTACTTTTTTAAAGATAAATTTTACATTTATCAAATTTTGATTTAAATATATTCAATTAACCTTTATAGTTTTTATAACCTTATTTATTCCTGGAGAATTTTATTCATGCTACCGATGATCCCCAAAGACAAAAAACCATTAGCCCTCAAATCATGTTGCTCAGATACAGCGGCATGCTGTGCCACCTCTTCTTCCTCCGACACCCTCTTAGCTAATGATAAAATTGATAATTTAGCTCTTCAAGAAGGAACTTTTCATTTTGATTACGATGGAAATAAAATTCATTTTATTAGTCTTGGATGCCCTCGAAATTTGGTGGATAGTGAAGTGATGTTAGGTATTTTGTTGAAAGCAGGCTATGAAGTTACCCAGGAATTATCTCAAGCAGATTATTTGGTCATCAATACTTGCGGTTTTTTGGAAGCTTCTCGTAAAGAATCTATGGATACAGTTAAGCATGCTCTACAACAGCGCAAAAAAACTGCCAAGCTGGTGGTCACAGGTTGCATGGTACAAACTCATCACGAGGAAATGGAAAAGCAATTCCCTGGTATTGATTATCTTCTAGGATCAGGAGACGTACAAGGTATATTGCAAGCTGTTCAGTCTACACAAAAAGGTAAGCTGGTTTCCAATGGACGCAGTTTTTTGGAAAATGGGGAGATTCCTCGCCAATTATCCACTCCTAAGCACTACGCTTATCTTAAAATTGCGGAAGGCTGCCGAAAGCGTTGCGCTTATTGTGTCATCCCTACTATCAAAGGACCTCTTAAAAGTAAAAGCAAAGAGCAGATTTTAAAAGAATTTAATTATTTGCTTAACGAGGGTGTACATGAAATTATTCTTATTGCTCAAGATCTTGGAGATTATGGCAAGGATATGGGGTCGAGAAATCAAGCAGCCTTGATCGATTTATTACAATCCATGCTAGCCATAGATAAAAAGTTCTGGCTGCGTTTACTTTACCTTTACCCCGATGAAATCACTGATGAACTGATTGCCCTTATCAAGAGTGATGCTCGCATCTGCCCTTATTTAGACATGCCTATCCAGCACATTAATAACGAGGTGTTAAAATCTATGCACCGCGCCACTTCAAGAGAAGATGTTATTAAGACTATTACCAAGCTGCGCCATGAAATTCCTCATATCGTCATCCGTACAAGCTTAATTGTAGGCTTTCCGGGGGAAACGGCAGACCAATTTGAAGAGCTGGCTCAGTTTATCCAAGATTATCCTCTAGATAATATTGGGATTTTCAAATATTCCCGCGAGCCAGGATCTTACTCTTTTAATCTACCTAACCAGATAGAGGAAGAGGTAAAAGAGAAACGTTATCGTAAATTAATGAAAATCCAACAAAAAGTACTAAAAAAAGCTAATAGCAAGTATGTGGGAAAAAAATTGATGGTCATCGTAGAAGGCTATCATCCAGAAACCAATCTGTTAATGGTTGGTCGCTTCTATGGTCAGTGTCCTGAAATTGATGGCCAAATAATTATCAATGACAGCCGTAAAGTTAAAGCATTCGGAGAATTATATTTAGTGGAGATCACGGAAGCTGCCGGTTATGATCTAATAGGAAAAGTACTATAGGTATTTAAAAGCTATTAAGCTTAATTCGCAAGGCTTGCCATTATGAATTTTAGCCGGTATCAAGCACGATAACACTACATTACAAGAACGCAGAGGATAAAGATTAAGTAAGCAAAGATTAGGAAAAGCTTTAAGCAATAATAGTAAGATTGATCCAGGCTTTTCTTTATTCAGTTAAGGCGGGTTTGACCTATTATTATAGGTAATCAAGCTATTAGCAAAAAAATAGCCTTGTTATCGTTAAGCTAAAGGGAAATCTTTAAGTAGCAAGAGAAGAAGAAAGCCTTTAATAATTAACCTTCGCAGCCTGCAAAAACCGCTTAAATCAGCTTATCTTACTCGCCTCTTTATCTTTAATTAGGTAAGAGATATATTGCTTACTTGTCAGTCCCAAATGTACGAGTTTCTCTTTAAAAAAAAGCAATGAAATAAAAAGCCCAGCTTTCTTTTTTTTATAACTAAGCAATAAAAATATAAACTAACGTTGAAAAAATATGAATCCTACTCAAGATAATATGACCACCCCTTCTCTTCCAGCTTATCAACATCATGAAGAGTTTAAAAATCGTTCGCGCAAGCTTGCCGAGCTAAAAAGCCTTGGCATCGATCCCTACCCCCATCATTATGATCCCACTCACTCCACTCAAGCTGTTATTGAACAATATCAGCATGCAAATATTGGACATAGTGACGATGCCATGGCAGCTAAGACACCTTCTGTGCGTATAGCAGGAAGATTGGTACTTTTTCGTGCAATGGGGAAAAATGCCTTTGCTCATATTCAAGACGAAACTGGGCGTCTGCAAGTCATGTTTAATCGTGACCTTACTGAATTGTCCGGCTATCATCCTGAACAAAGTGAGGATGGCGCTGAACATCTTTCTGCCTATAAACTTATTGAAAAAAAAATAGATTTAGGTGATATCCTCGGCATCGAAGGATTTCTTTTCCATACAAATAAAGGTGAATTGACTATCTTTGTCCATAAAGCCACTTTACTATGTAAAACCCTTTTACCCTTAGCTGATAAGTATGCAGGGCTTGCCGACAAAGAGCTTCGCTATCGCAAACGTTGGCTGGATTTGATCAGCAACATGGAAGTGCAAGAAACCTTTCGCATACGCAGCAAAATTTTACGTTTTATTCGTAACTATTTTGAAAATCATAAATTTATGGAGGTCGAAACTCCTATATTGCAGAGTATATATGGTGGGGCAGAAGCTCGTCCCTTTACCACCACTTTAAATGCCTTAGAGCAGGAGATGTTTTTACGCATCTCTTTAGAAATCCCTCTTAAGAAATTAATCATTGGGGGAATGGATCGTGTATTTGAAATAGGAAAAGTTTTTCGCAATGAAGGGATTGATCGCAATCACAACCCTGAATTTACTTTACTAGAAGCTTATGCGACTTATTGGGACTACAAAGATATGATGAGTCTTGTTGAAAACCTATTTGAAAAATTAGCTATAGAATTACATGGAACTACAAAAGTCCTAGCGACTCTGCCAGATTCAAAAGAACAGATAACGATTGATTTTAAAGCCCCATGGCCGAGAATGAAAATGAAAGAAAGCCTTTCTCATTATGCGCAGATAGATGTTGAAAAGCTTTCAGAGAATGAAATGAGGAGCATGCTACTTGAGAGTGGACATGTAGATCCAAAAAAACTTGCTAATATGTCTAAAGGTTTACTTATCGCCGCACTATTTGCTGTACATGTTGAACCTCATCTGATCCAGCCCCATCACATCATCGACCACCCTATTGAAACCACCCCCTTATGTAAATTACATCGTGAGGCTACAGAGCGGGCAAATGGTATGGTCGAGCGTTTTGAAAGTTTTGTGCTGGGGCAAGAAATTTGCAATGCTTACAGCGAACTTAATGATCCAGAGTTACAAAGAAGCTTACTTGAACAGCAATCCCAGCGTCGTGAAGCTGGTGATGAAGAAGCTTCTCCTTTAGATGAAGAATTCATTGAAGCTATTTGCCAAGGAATGCCTCCTACAGGGGGTGTAGGCATTGGCATAGATCGGCTCGTCATGCTGATGACCCATTCTCATTCTATAAGGGATGTATTATTTTTCCCCTGGATGAAACCACAAGAATAATTCCTTTGCTTTCTAGAAGTGAGCTACTTAATAGGTTGTAGACTCACTTCACCTAATTCATTAGAATATTAATATTCCTCTAAACATTTATTTATATTTCTGCCTACTAAACCTATGCATCCCTATTCGTAAAAAACCCTAACTCTAAGCCATCCTCCCGCTGCCTAGCACCTTTAAAGCCAGCACAACGATTGATCAAAAAAATTAGAAATTTTCTTTTTTTAAGCATCTGAGGATTTATGTTACCAAAGTAAAGAATAAACTTTGCTATAACCTTTAGAAAAATAAATTTATTCTTGACGAAATAGAGGAGGCTCATTTAAAAGCTTAAATTGGTTTTTCAATAAAATCGTTTGGGGTTTAAAACTTATCTTTCAAGAAATAAAAATTATGCGACTTTCTTCTCCCCCTTTACATTCCGCTACTTTATGCTCACTAGCAGCTATAAACAATCAAAGAAATTTAAAGAATTTATATGCAAATTACTCCCCTCTTAGGCCCTTCGCCTTGCATCTTTTATCAAAAGCCAGAAATAGAAGCAAAAAGCACTAACAGCTTCGTTTCTGATTCTCCCATTACAGAAGAGAGTAGGAGCGCTCCTCCATTATCTTCTTTTTCCTCCTCGATATTATCCATAAATAAAAGTACGCGAGAGGAAAGGCTTTTAACCCAGCGTCTGACAGCCTACTTGGGGAGGGAAAAAGACCTACTAGGAGAAACCATCGCTCACCTTTACGCTGAATCTTCTTTATACACCCCCGAAGAAAAAAACAAACTAGCTAAGCTTGTATCTTACCTTAAGCTACCTTGGTTTATGATTAAAGAAGAAGAAAGAAAGCAGCTGATAGAGCAGGGAATAAAAGATTGTTTAGATCCACGCTTACAACCTTTTCATACAACCTTAGCCTATATTGCCGACACTTTAGCTTCAAGTCTAACTCTCT
>NZ_JRXI01000109.1:0-12198 GCF_000813645.1 Neochlamydia sp. TUME1
AGAAGCTTTAAAAGATTACTATACCACTTTTCTTAACCAACTCTTAACTGCTTATTCCGTCGAGAAACGAGAAGCTTTGCTTGCTTTAAAAGCCCAGGTTTGCGGGGATTCTATTGATTTTCTTCTCCTGGATATAGACAAAGCGCGTGCTATGCTTTCTATCGATGAGTTAGGATTGCCTTGTCGCACCAATACACATGGCAGGCATGCGGTCGCCTCATTACACGGGCTTCATTGCAAAGCCAATCCTACTGCTGCGGTAGTCTCTGACTATCTAAAGCCTGCTTGGGAATACGCGGCTGCTTCTTTAACTCAAGCTTTTTCTTCAGAATCTATAATTGCTGCCCCTACCTCTTTCCTTAAAATATCTAACGTCCTAACTTTTAATTGGCAAGCTTCTATAGATCAGGGAGCAAAAAAAGTTTTTAATCAACAGCTGCACCAAGGTAAAACTTCTCAGCAAATCTTTAAAGATACCCCACAGCTTAAAAAAAAGTTATGTAGGGTCACATACTTGGAAGCTCGTACAGTCCAAGTCGGCTATACCATCGGGCATGCTGATGAAAGTACCCGCCCTCAAGCTATGCTACTAGCCGATCTAATTAGCGTTATAGAAATGTTTGATTTATTAAGTGATGAACGCTTGCTGACTACTCAGGAGGTTATTGAAAGCTGGCCTTTTCTTTTAGAAGAAGTGCACCAGTCTTACCCTTCCGATCCTGAAAGGCTTTTCCGGGAATATAAAATTTGGATGGAACAGCTATCTGAGGAACAACGTTTAAGCGAATTTTCGTCTGAAGGAGAGTTTAGCTTAAAATCCGCAAAACAAGCCTTGGATATTTTTCGCAAAGACTTTTTAAAAAAGAAAGAAGAAAGCAACTTCTGGCAACTTTTAGCCATATTAAAGTTACATCCTAAGTTAGCCTCAAATGCCTCGTTAGGCTCTTTAAGTGATTTGCCTGTAGCTTTACGTTGGACGGCTAAGCTATTTCCAAAAAAGCCTATAGAAGAGCTTTTTCGCCTTATACCTCCTTTATTGAAGAAAATTGATAAAGAATCATTTAGTAGCTTAGTGGTTGCCAGCCTCCTCATTTTACCTAACGATGGCAAAGCCGATAACTATATCGTAGAGCTTACTTGGAAAGATCAAGAGTTAGAAAGCTTAAAGCTGGCTTGCATTGATAATGACCGGGCTTTTGAGCCTGCTATTATTCCTTCAGGAAAAGGGCATAGCATCCATTTAAAATGCCTACCTTTTTTGTTCAAAGGGTGCATGAGCCAATCTATAGCCCCTTCAGTCAAGAAATTCGTAGTCAATTTAAACTCTGTCGATTTCTTGCTGCAATGGATTAAACAACTAGATAAAAGAAACCATCAGTACCAAAAACTCATTCACCAAGGGCACCTAACTAGAGAAGACATTTTTGATGAAGCAGCCGATAAAAAACTAGATCTCCCACTTTTATTGCCTAAAGGGCTATTAACGACCCTCTTTACAAAATTGCAACTACTCCAAAACATATTTAAACAAGATAATGTGACTCACTATAACCTTTTTAAAGCTTTAGAGCCCACTACTTTTGCCTGCTATCAAGTCCTGATGCGAATGTATGCTAATCCTTTAGATGCTCTATTAGCTCTGCATCACCTTCACACAAGCGTTGAGGATCTCTTAGAGCCAACTGCTTTATCTATAGTGGCTGCTTTGCCATGTTTAGTGCCTTTAGAAGAGGAAGTGAGTGACTTTCTAATCACGCTTAACTGGTCAGCTTCTATACCTACCTTACTTAAATCCCTGAAAATAGTTGCAGGCCTTTCCTTCTACCCGTCTCTTCCTCTTTCTTTGATACAAAAGCAAAATCTCTTACTGATAGCTATTCAATTAGGTAAACCTTCCTTAGTTAAGTTAGCGCTACAGTTAGGGGCTAAAGTTAACCAAGCGGATGAAGCTGGACAAACAGCCTTGCACAAGCTGATGCGTACCTATGATTTACCTAACTTAGAAGACGAGCAGGTATTCTCTATTGTCGAGCTTTTGCTAGCGCAAGAAGATATTGACCCGAATGTTGTTGACGATCAGCATTCCCCTCCTCTTTTCTCTCTCATTAATCGTGCTGCCCTTGCACCTAAGCGTTTTTCCTTTATATTAGCTAAGCTAGTCAATAAGGGAGTGGATTTGGATTACCCTGATTACCTTCATCAAGGAAGAACTCCTTTAGAAAAAGCCATGGCTCAAGATAACTTATTTGTATTCATAGAGCTTGCTAAAAAGGGGGCGGGCACTAAAACGCATCCAGCTAAAATTTTAGAGTTTGCGACAAAGCATGCACAAAACCCTGAGATAGGAGAGGCTTTACATCTTTTAGAAACTCAATTACCCGCTTTTGCTTACTTACGATCTCTTGCTCTTTTTACTTTACCGGCTACTGGCCATGGGTTTGAATGGGAAGGAGTGGACTCTGGTTCAGCTGCATTACATCCTCTTGTCATGCAACAGCTTCCGTTAAATGCGGGGTTAGATTTTATTAAGCTTTCCGGCACTCCTGGGCGCAGCGCCGTCGTAGCGGTAAGTTATCTCCATCGTAAGCTTCATTTTAAACCTAATCCGGAGATGGCAGGCAGAGAATATGCGGTAGGAAGCTTGCATCGCTTAATCATTGGACATGGAACGCCGGAGACAGAGCTATTTAAATGCTACAATGCCCGTCATAACCCTTACCCTCTATTAGTTTCAGAAACAAGCGAAGGACAAAATTTAGACGAGGCCTTAAAAGCTGGCAACACTTTGACTGATTTGGATTTACACCGATTGCATAATATGATGCTCCTCGCCATGCTCGTCAATCCAGAAGATGGCAAACCCGATAACTACATTTTACAATCTTTTATCAATCATCAAGGGGAGGAAAAAAAGCAGCTAGTGTGTGTCGACAACGATCATGCCTTTATTCCTTCTTTTTCAAAACAAGGAAAACTGCAGGTCAAATGCATTCTATTCTGCTTAAACCAGATGCATGAGTCTCTTCATCCTAAAACAATAAAACGTTTTTTACAGATTAAGCCCTTGGAACTTCTACAAACGTGGCTAAGAAATTTAGATAAACAGCAGCAACGTTATGCAAAGCTCTTTACCGAAGAAGACCGCGACTTTGTTTATATTTACCATAAGCAAAACCCGGTAGTTTCTATCCTTTTACCGCCTAGAACGGTAGCTAAAATCTATCAAAAGCTCGCCTGCCTCCAACGCGCTTTAGAAAACAATGCCAGTTTAACCCCTCTAGAGCTTTTAATCCGCTTAGATCCTCCTCTAGGAAAATGCTATACCGATCTTCTGCAATATGCTACCCTCTCCCCCTATGAGCGCTTTTTAAAAGGGCCAGGGCAATATTACGAAAGAAGTCCTAATGGCCTAGTGACTAGCAGTACGAGTCACTCCCTTTTAAAGTCAAGCAATATGCCTACTAAAGACTTAGCCAAACATGAAGGGCGTTACCTCCCTCAAGAAGCATTAAAAGAGCTACAAACTTTGAAAGAGCAAAGCAATCCTAAGCACCTTCAAACGGTTGCTGCTGCCATAAAGACAGGAAATATTAAAACTTTTCATGAACTTTTGACTAATGACTTACGCGAAGCTGTCCTAGATTTTATAGATATCTCTCAGCACAAGCAGCAGCTTGCTTTGCTTAAAGCTATGACCTCTTCCTCATTCGAAACTTTATCTTTACAATACTGCCAAGCATTAAATGATGCTCTTCTAAAAAGCCTGCTAGAAGCTTCGGCTGCCGTTACTAAGCTAGATGCCAGCCATTGTGAAGCTTTAAAGTCCTTTTCTTTCTCCGAATTGCCCTGTTTGACCTATCTTAACCTCTCTAGCTGCACCCGTCTTTCTAAGCTTATTTTAAAAGCCCCTAACCTGCGCTTTCTTGCTTTAAAAGGCAATCAAGCCCTAACTTTCATAGAGCTAGAAGCTCCTCTTTTAGAAGAACTGGAGCTAGAGGGTTGCACACGCCTTTCTTTCCACCAGATTAAAGCTTTGGCTAAAAAATGCCTTTATCTTAAGAGTTTAACCTTAAGAGGGTGTGATCTACCTTTATTGCCATCTTCTGAGCTTATTAATCAGCGGCCTTTGCTTATTCGTTATAATTTAGAAAGTTTTTCGGGGGAAGAGATGAGGCACCTTCAAGGCCTGTTCGATAATTCTCTAACCTCGCTAAAGCATAGAGGAGCCATATCCCCGCTAGTATTTAGAGCATTAATGGATGGGCTTAAAGTAAATACTTCGCTCACTAAGCTAAACCTGCAGAATAATCAACTTGGCGATCCAGGGGCTAGCACTTTAGCTGATGCCTTAAAAATTCATCCTTCACTCCGTGTGCTTAAACTTAACGGAAATAAAATAAGCAATCAAGGTGCTACCGGTTTAGCTAAACTCCTAGCAGCCAATCCTTCACTCACTAAGCTAGTCCTTAACCACAATCAGATAGGCAATCCTGGCACTACTGCTTTAGCTAATGCCTTGACTCATTCCTCGCTCACTTGTCTCATACTTGGGAATAATTTCATAGGCAATACAGGCACTATCTCTTTAGCTAAAGCTCTTGAGGCAAATACCTCGCTAACGAGACTAGACCTCCAAGCCAATCAGATAGGCCCTGAAGGCGCTACAGCTTTAGCTAAAGTGCTCAAAATAAATACCTCTTTAAAAGAGCTAGATTTTCATATTAATCAAATAGGCGATCTTGGCACCTATCCTTTAGCTAACGCCTTAGCAATTAACAGCTCCCTTACAAAGCTAGATTTACAAAGTAATCAGATCAGCGATAAAGGTGTTAATGCTTTAGCTAAAGCCTTAGAAATCAATTCCTCGCTCATGATCCTCAAACTTAGCGGAAATGAGATAAGTAACCAAGGAGCTAGCATTTTAGCTAAAGCTCTCGAAATTAATTTCTCAGTCGTTCATCTCGAACTTTGGTGTAATCAGATAAACGATGAAGAAATTTTACTATCTATCGATAAATTGTTAGAAAGAAATCAAAAACAACAAAAACAGGTAGAAGAACAAAAATTTCCAACAGCTACTTTAACCAAAAAAATAGGCTCTTACCCTAGTAAGAAAGAGTCAGAGCATGAGCTAATTTACCTAGACCAGACTAATCATAACTTTTCTATAGAAAAGCCTTTTTTAAGTGAAAGGATGGTGTTAGATTCTCCTTCCGCCGAGCCTATTCGACTGCTTGCTTTGCAACTCTGGACCGTACTTAACACCTATTTTTCATCGCCTGACTTTCAGCAAGCAAGTGAAAAAATCAAACGCACGACGGCTCGCTTTCAGATTCAGTTACTGGATCTCCAGTATTGTGATTATTCTCTATTTAACCCTACACAGCTTCAGCAAGCCCATAGTTATTTAAATACTATATCCTCTTACCTGGCTGATAAAGGAATTACTTCAAAGACACACTTTTTTAACGAGAATAAGGAGTGAAAATAAAAGAATTCTCTGAACAGTGATAAGTTAAGTAAGAACGATTTCTTTAACTTAACTAAGTTGGTTAATACCTCAGGAGCGTTTATACAGTAGGCATTGTTGCGTAAATAAAAGTAAGTGCCTGCTGAAAGATCGCTATTATAGAGCTCGAGAAGTATAGAGTTTAGTCTGCTAACAGAGGGGCTTTAGGCAGGCTATAAAAAAATTCACTTACCGCATACACAATTGATCCGTTTATAACAAAGCTTTAGTGCACAGAGTAAACCTTATGGTTTTAGGGATGCGACCCTTGAAAGATGAGAAAAATGAGACGGCCAATTATTAGAATTAATCCCAGTATTCTACTTGTTATAGGTACCTAAATATAGGCTTCAAAGGATTATTCATCTAACAACCGTAAAGCAAGCTGCTCTCCATTTTGGGTAAGATAAATTTCTTCATCAGAGATTTTTTTTATAAAGTTTGCTTGTATAAGCAATTTGCAAATAGCTTTAACTCCTTTATGCGTAATTCCTGCTTTTTCACCCACTTCATAGAAATTTAAGGGGGCTTCTTTATCATTTAAAGCTTCAAGAGCTTGATAGGCGCACATAATAAATCTTTCATCGGCTGTATGAGCTTTATGGGGCATGTATTCCTCATATATTTTCAGTTTTTTTTAAACGGGCACCCTCGGGGGTATCTTCAATAAGATAACCTTTGCTTACAATAAAATCCCTTAAAGCATCTGCTTGTGCCCAGTCTTTATTTTCTCGCGCTTTTGTGCGATTAAGCAGGGCCTGCTGTAGCTCATCCGGAATATCTTCATTAACTTTTTCGAAGTTAAGCACCCCTAAAACAGAGTCAAATTGGCGCATAGCCTGTAAGACCTCCTGAGCTTCGGTAACGCTCATATTTTGGGTATCGCTAATGGCGTTTACTTCTCTAACCAATTCAAAAACAGCAGCTAAAGCCACAGAGATATTTAAGTCATCGGCTAAAGCATGGTTAAATGCATGGTAGGCTTTCTGCACAAGAGGTCCAACTAAACCCTTTTCGTTACCTTTATTATAAGTTAAAAGCCTTTGAATAAAATCATTAAGTCTTTGCAAAGCAGCTTTAACACTTTCTAAACCAGGAAAAGTAAAATTAAGTTGAGTCTTATAATGCGTTTGCAGGAGCATGTAACGCACTTGTGGTCCTGTGAAGCCTTTTTCTAAAAGATCTCGTAAGGTATAAAAATTCCCTAGGCTTTTTGACATCTTTTTATCCTCTACCACTAAATGTTCTGCATGCATCCAGTATTTAACAAATATTTTATCGCTATAAGCTTCGGATTGAGCTATTTCATTTTCATGATGAGGAAATATATTGTCTACCCCTCCACAGTGAATATCGATACTTTCTCCTAAAATTTTTATTGCCATAGCAGAACACTCTAGATGCCAACCTGGACGTCCAGGCCCAAAAGGACTTTCCCAAAAAATTTTTCCATCTCGCTCGGCATTATAATGCTTCCAGAGAACAAAATCTGAGGCGCTTTCCTTGTCATATTCATCTGCTGTGAGACGCTCCGAGGCTCCTGTTTGCAATTCCTCTAATTTGAGATGGGATAAACATCCATAGCGAGGAAACTTGCGGATAGCATAATAAATACTTCCATCGCCTCCTTTATAAGCAACTCCTTTATGTAATAAAGTTTGTATCATTTGGATCATGTCTTCCAAATAATCGGTAGCCGCAGGATAGTGTTCAGCAGGTTCAATGTTGAGGCTTTTTAAATCTTCAAAAAATGCTTGAATATAAGGCTTTGTGTACTCTTGTAAGGTTATATTATGAGCAATAGCACCTTTGATAGTTTTATCGTCTACATCTGTGAGATTCATGACTTGCATCACTTTATAGCCAAAAAATTTTAAAGTACGTCTTAACACGTCCTCAAAAATATAGGTTCTAAAATTGCCAATATGGGCAAAATTATAAACTGTCGGGCCGCATGTATACATACGGACCATTCGATCGTCAAAAGGTTTAAATATTTCTTTAGTTCGTTTTTCAGTATTAAAGAATTTGAGTGAATTTTTGCTTTTCTCGGCTTGCTCTATCATTATTTGCTATACTCATTTAAGTATCTATTTTTCAAAATCTTGTTTCTAATCATTTTTGCAAGTTTTATCCTAGCAAACTATTAACATCCTTATGCTTTATTCAAATATTGGTTCTCTAACAGCCGATAATTGACCTTGCCTGTACCCATGATAGGAATAGAATCAAGCTTATAGACAGCATTTACTTTGACTAAATTGCTAAATCCTCCTTCTTTTAAAGTCTTGTTCACTTCATCGACTGTAGTCTCAAAACGGGTAAATAGATAAAGCTTGGTTTTTTCTCCATCCACTTCGTTGGCGCACATGGCTAGTAATGGTCCCTCGTTTTCTACAGCATCCCAGCCCTTTTCCTCTTTCACATGTAAAAGCACGTTTTCAACTGAAGCTAAGCTTATCATTTCGCCTCCTATCTTCACAAAACGCTTCATACGCCCAGAAATCGTTAAAGCATTGTTAGCGTCCAGAAACCCTAAATCCCCAGTCTTATACCACTCTTTACCATCTACCATTACAAAAGGATTAGACACCCCTGGATTGAGATACCCAGAAAAAACATTTGGCCCTCGTGCTAGAATTAATCCTTGGGTATCGGGAGGAAGAATTTCGAGAGTTTCAGGATGAACAATCATTAGCTCTACATTACTTAGGGGCTGGCCCACGCCTTTGTGGGGTTGGTTAGGCCTATTAATAGTTAGTACGGGGGAGCATTCCGTAATTCCATAGCCTTCAAGAAGATGATTTTTTTTCCCTATTTTTTCTATTTGCTGAAATAAGTCAAGAGGAGCTTTCTCTGCCCCCGTTACGCATAAACGCATTTTCTTCAAGTTTTCAGCTTTAGCCACTTTTAGCATGCCTTTTATAAAAGTAGGCGCCCCACAAATAAGGGTAGCTCCCCATCTTTCAAAAGCAGAGGCAAGCCCCTTTCCATCGGTGGGATTGGGATAAAAGGTGGTTCTAAAGCCCGAAAGAACTCCTAATAAACTACTCACAGTAAATCCAAAGGAATGAAAAGGAGGGAGCATGGCGAGAAATACATCATCACTAAAGATTTCTACATCATTTAGAGAAGCTCTTAAATTAGAAAGAATATTGGCATGCTTTAAAGGCACTCCTTTAGGCATGCTTTCCGTACCACTTGTAAATAGGAGAACGGCTACATTTTCGGGATTATTACTAAAACCTAGCTTTTTAAATATTTTATTATTGCTTTGTTTTGAACGCCATAAGGCCTTGAGCTTTTGCTTAATTCCTAAATGAGGGCGTACGTCTTCAAGCATTAAAAGTTTTTCTTCAATACCCTTCAACTCTACATTCTCTAAACGATCGAGAAAAGTCCATGAAGTTAGGACCACCTCAATCTTAGAAAGAGAAGCTACAGATTCTAAATGACGAGAACCTACTGTCCAATTAATCATTAAAGGAACTTTCCCGGCTAGCTGTACAGCCAGTATAAGGATAGCAGTACCTGCAGAGGAGGGAAGAAGGATTCCAATATATTCGCCTGGTAGTTTTCGGATGTATTCAGCAAGGAGGATAGCACGTAACTTCATTTGAGAATATGTTAGAATGCCTGTACGGTCGTCGCTGCAAGCGGGTTGCTTACCCCTCTTTGAACATACATTAAAAAAAGCTTCAGGGATAGTATGACCTGGCGCAATGTAACAGCGTGTACGAAATTCATTTACCTCCCATTTAGCAGAGGCTTTTGCATGGGTCTCTGTTATAAACCGAGTAGTGATTTTTTTTGCGGCATATCCCATGAGTTTATTGACAGTGGTTAAATCCGTAACAGTTACTCCCTTAACGTCAAACTTTTCATCTAGATAAACCACCAACTCAGCCATATCCAAAGAATCCAATCCTAAATCTGCGGACAAGATCCTGGAAGATTTTATCTCTTTTGCCTCTATATCAGCCACTTCTGATAACTTATTGATGATTAGCTCCTGCACTTCTTTAGGAATAGTGTCTAAAGGGATAACGTCTTCAGCAGGAGCTTTTAGATCCTCAATTTTAGGAATTTTATTGTTCCATCTACTATAAGGAACAAGCACTAGTGTATCACCAGGAGCTTTATTATTTTCTTTAGAAAGGCCATCCGGCTGATTATACCAAGATTCTAAATATTTATTTATTTCGATACGTGTACCTTTATAAGGGAAATCTTCAGGTGCCACCTCAAAAGAAATGATTATCTCTCGTCGAGGGGTAAATAAAATTAAATTTTTGAGGACATGCTTGATTCCCTTTATAATTGTAGGAAACATAAGAGGAGATGAACCGGGTGTAAAAGCTCTTGAAAAGCTGCTACCCCATAATCCTTTTGTTCTAACCAGCACGACATTTAGAGTAGGAGCACCTTGTATGATTTTATGAGCCCCTGAAGCCCCTCCAATGATCTCGAGATGAGTGTCCTTGGTCTTACCCGCCGGGTAAACAAGAAAGTTTTGCTTATTATTAAGGCCGTCTATCACAGCCTGAAAAACCTCTTCATTTTTCTTGCGCTTTAAGCTGTTAGTGGTAGTATGAAAATTGGGCACTGGCAAAGCGTCTATAAGACGAGCAAACCTATTAATCGCCGGATGATAATACATATAGTCTGTAATCATGGGGCGAATGGGAAATTTTTTTATTACAGCCATAGAAACAGCTATTGGATCAACAAAAATGGCAGGATGGCTGGGAAGAAATAAAACCCCTCCTGGCCTTTTTAGAGTTTGGGAATTGATGTTTTCGAGCCCTTCTATTTTGATGCGATATCTAAACCATAGCATGCACTTCAATAAATAATAGGTAAAAATAAACAAAATTTTTTTCATCATGTGTAAATTCCTTATAAGCTTTTATAGCCGAGCATTTTCATTTAATGGATTAAAATTTACAAGAAGAATTCTAGCTCTTTCCGCGCTCTATTAATAGACAAGCCTTCTCTCCTAGCTTAATTCTTCGTTATTGATTAAACCGCACTAATTTTATAAAGGAAAAGCCCATACATGCTCAGATTAAGAGATAGGCTTCTTTTTTTCCCAATAGGCATGAGGAAAAGTTCCTAAATAAAAAGTAAACAGGCTATCTAGAAAAATTAGTAATAGTAAATTTCATCCCTCGCATGCTAATTTGCATAAAAATTAATCAACCATTGAGAATCATTCGGATTTACCCCTTTTAGCCTAAGGGCATCATCAATATATAAAAATGGTTAAGTTAAAAAAAATTTATTCCCTCTATCCTACCTATTTCCTACATTTTTTTCTTGCAAAAGAGAAAAAGTATAAATAAACTGCATTCTTATCTTTGTGAAGGAGAAATTACTGATGCAGCTAGCCATACCCTCTAGTTTTACACTTACAGACTCCTGGCCCTGCAGGCTTTTGATAAGTTTAGCAGGCTCTTTTTTAATAGCGCTAGGTGCTAAGGTTAGTCTTACCCTCCCCTTTTCCCCCGTTCCATTTACCTGTCAAACTTTAGCCGTTCTTTTTCTAGGCATAACTTTAGGCTCTAGGCAAGCTGCTGCTGCCACTCTTCTTTACTTACTAGAAGGCACATGCGGATTACCAGTTTTTAGTCCCTTAATTGCTCAACCTCTTATTTTGATAGGCCCTAAAGCGGGCTATCTTTTGGCCATGCCTTTACAAGCTTATCTAGCAGGCAAAGCCTCTTCACAAAAATCTATGCAAGATAATTTAGTAATTCTTACTCTTGCATGTTTACTTGTTTTAGCCCTAGGGGCTAGTATTTTAGCAATTTTTGTAGGGGGAAAAAATGCAATTTACATGGGATTATATCCTTTTTTATTTAGTGAGGTTTTAAAAATATTTATAGCGATGGGTTATCTAAATTCTCGTAAAATTCAAAGATGAAATTTTTATCTCTCGGTAAAGTTATAGGAGAAGTCCTTAGAAAAAGAATTTTATTTAGTGTGTATAAAACATCTCTTTTTTAAAGAAATGAATCCAGCTTTGTTAAAAGCTATCCTATACCAAAGCCTTTTGCGTCTTACTCCCCAGCCTTGATAAAATAAAAAAGCTTTCAACTAATTAAACTTCCGTTCTTATCCAATCCTTGCTTAAAAGTCTTAATATATACCATTCCAAGGTAAAAACAGGGTTTTCTTCCTTAGAAAATTTATACAAACTACCCACCATCCTGTATTTACAGAGGTATAAAAATTTTAGTAATATTACTTATCTTTAAAATATAGTGGTTTGAATTTTAAATTTCTGTTCATTAACATATACTTAAAAAAGAGTAATCAATGGTTTGAGCAAGAGTAGAAAATTTGCTTAAGTTTGCTGCCACAATCTTCTTAAAATTAGCCCAAAAGGTTTCAATAGGGTTTAAATCTGGAGAATAAGGCGGTAAAAATAAAATCTCACACCCTGCCTTTTTGATAAGCTCATGAGTGGCTTGCGATTTATGGAAGGTAGCATTATCCATAATCAGGACCTGCCCTGTTTCAAGTTCGGGTATCAATATTTTTTCTAGCCAAAAGTTAAACAAAAGAGAATTACAAGTGCCTGTATAACAAAAAGGAGCTAAAATTTTAGACTTGCATTTAGCTGCTATAAAGCTTTCCCTAGCAAATGAACGGCCTGCTATAGCACCCATAAATCTTTTCTCCTA
>NZ_JRXI01000110.1:0-1892 GCF_000813645.1 Neochlamydia sp. TUME1
AGCTCGGAGGCTTTTGAGAATATCCCCTAAGCCCAGCGAGGTTTAAAAACACCTTATGGCTAAACCTTCTTTACTTTTTTTTCTTAAAAGCATTTATTCTCTTAAATCTTCATGAGCATCTGTCAAACAAATCATATCGCTATATTCGTTTAAAAATTGCGAGAACAAGGGCGACGTCAATGCTTCTAAATCCACCTGTTTTTCCTTTTGATAGGTTACTTTCAAACCATGCGAGCCATACACAGCTCCTTCGATCCACTCACCAATAGCAGCGCTTCCCCTCTCAAAAGGCATAGCATGGGCCAAATAATATCTTAGTAAAGCCATCGTGCTTTTTAATTCATTAAGATTTTCCTGAGGCATTAATACAGCCTTGGCAAAAATAGAAGCGATCTCCTGAAGGGTTTCATTGATAAGCAAATTATCCTGATGGATTAAAATCACCGTGGAGCATTTCAACATACGTTCGACAGGACGATTTTCTGCATCACGATAAAGCCAAGTAAAATATTGGGTACTAGCAAATAACTTTTTGTTTACTTGCAAACGAGCTGTACCTAGTAGAAAGAAGGATTTGAAGTTTTTGGTATGGCCTTCATAATATTGTTGTCCATCTTGGTAAACAAGTTTAGGAGAAGGAAATTGTTTGTTCATCATAGAAAAAAATGAAACCATCTTGTTACGAATATATAACTCGATATTACTTTCTTTCAATTTTTTCATTGCTTGTCTACGTTCTCGAATTTCGCTTATTGATAGATCTTCTTCATTTATTTTCATTAAACTAATTTGGGACTCGTTAAAATAATGCTTAAGCTCTTCCAAGCTTGTTGCCCGGTTCCATTTCAAAGCAGTGTAATCTTCACTTTCTAGTAGTTTAATTTCAAAAGAAAAATTTTGATTTAAACATGTCTCGGTTAACTTCTTGTGTCTTTGAGATGATTTAGTTTCAAGAGCCATATCTTGCAAATGATTTGCTAATACCTTCAAAATTTTAGCATTATAATCTTGATAGACCCCATCTAAGATTGTGTGGTACCAATCATTTAATCCATCAGTATCTCTTCGGAGCCCGAATTTAGCGGCTTCCAAAGTCTCATGGGCCTCTGCTATTTTACGCCGTTGGGTGCCAAACTGTTCTAACAAATTGAAGAAAAGAGTAGTTAAGGAATTATTATCTTGGGGAGAAATTTTAATTTTTCTTATTCCTTCGTGGATTATCTCTTTGCTTTTAAGCTGATAATCTTCTTGATAGCCGCCATATCTCATAGGCTCTCGGTCTATGATGTAGTTTGGAAATATATTATTCATTAACCCTCCTGGCTAAAAAAACAATAAAGTAATTAATAGCTATTTAAATTTAAAAGAACATTATTATATTCCTTAAAACTTTAAATGTAAAGAATTGAAACCTATCGATTAGGCAGGAGCCTTCAATAAAGATCTGATAAGCAAATGGATCTTAAAAAGAAACGCTTGAAAGAGATCGATATGCTAGCCTAAAAAAGTGGGGTATAATAATTAGAGTTAACAAAGTGTACAGCAAAAAGCTTAAGATTACGAGCGATTGGTATTAACAGGGTAAGAGCTAGTTTGTCTTTCTTAAAGAAATAGAATAATAGGATCTGAAGGACGATTCGAAGCAATCTGTCAGAGAGCTTAGGAATGAGCAACTGATATGAAAAGAGGACGTTTCTTTTCTTGGCCGAATGCAAAAAGAAAAAGGTTAGCTAGAAGTATCTATGATAAAGAGGATGTAGATAATCTACTGCTGGCCATTTAAATGTAAATTTTATTATGAATAGCTCTCTTATGCATGCCTAGGATTTGAAGAGGGCACATTATCTGCCAGTATACTTTAGCTCATAACAAATTAAGATTAATTAATAAGT
>NZ_JRXI01000111.1:0-67563 GCF_000813645.1 Neochlamydia sp. TUME1
CAAATTAAGATTAATTAATAGTAAAAAAAAAATGTGTCTTAGGCTAAAACCTAAGACACATTAAAGACACAATACTCTAAGAGGTTTAAGCTTAGAAGTAATATTTTAAGTTTACACCAACGTCATGGTTGTAATTGCTTCTTTCATGACGACGAGTTGTCGTATCAAAGAAACGATATTCAACAGCTAAATCCACATTGTAGTAGATTGGGTATGCAACGCCAGCGACTGCTTGCCATGCAAACTGATTATCGTTTTTATGGTATCTATGGTGTGCATTACCAGCATAGTTATAATGACGCTCATTTTTAATGTGAGCATAACCAATACCAACACCAACATAAGGAGCCATAGTCCATTGCATGTCGAAATCGTAGAGGACATTAACCATTGCTGCCCAAGTATCGCGGTGTCCACGATGACGATGGTTAGTTACTAGGTCACCATTGTGATAATGGTGGCGTTTTTTGCCCTTGTTATATCTGTAAGCAACTTCAGCTTCTAAATGGAAGCGATTGCACCAGCGGTATCCCAGATCTACAGTGCCGAAATAGCCTGTATCAAATTTGCCTCTATGTTTTTTAGCATGTTGGAGAAAGTTTGCTGCTCCAGTTGCACCTACATAAAAGCCTTCCATGTCTACTGCTTTCACGCACTGCGGCACGAGAAAAGCGGCAAACAATATTGTTAATAGAACAAATTTTTTCATAACGAGTTCCTTGGTTACGTTGTTTTAAGGATGTCTCAACAACTGGTGAACATACCCTATGTTATTAAATTTTTCAATAGAGAAAATTAGTTTTTTTCCTGCAGTACAATTTTTCTTAAAAAAACCTAATTTTTTATAAAGTAAATATCATTTAATATTTTTTTAAATGGCTTAAATCTTATTAATAATCAAAGAGATAAAATATCTCTATTTGGCTACTCTCTCTCCTCATAATTTTTTTTCCTGGCGGGGATAAAAGTTTATTGCTTATGAAACTTTCTATAGCTATCAATAAAATTGAGGGTATAAGATAGGAAGAGAATTGAGATCCTTTAGATCTAAATTGGTCTCTAACGCGTAACCTAAATCCATTGGCTAAGTTTTAAAAGGAATTATGAAAAAGAACATAGGCACTGCTGATCGAATTTTAAGATTTACTTTAGCCTTTTTATTGGGCGGATTAGCCTTTCAATTTAAAAGCTGGCTTTTAGGCGTCATGGCTCTGTTTACCCTTTATGAAGCATTAGCAAGCTGGTGCATACTTTATCATTTGATAGGAAAAAACAGCTGCTCTCTGCCTACAAAACCTAAAAGCAAGTAAGCCCTCTTGCTTTTTCAAAACAAACTTAACAAAACGTTTACCTAAATATTTATAATTATACGCTTTTGAACCGCTCTTTATGTAGCCACATACTTAATCAAAAGCTTGTTTTTATGGTGAGAGTCAGCTTGGAAAAGGGTTAATATCTTTTGGGGATATGCAGAGGTAGTTTCTTTAAAAGGTGTTAGGAAGCCTTTTTTATCTTAAGCATGTTAAAAATTATTATCTTAACACGATACAGCCCCTCCTCTAGCTTAAGAATCACTTTATATGATGAATAAAAGCGAAAATGGAGAACTTTCTATCCTAGAATTTTTAAGTAAAAGGTTATTAGAATTTATAGCTTAGATTGAAAAGGCTTGAAAACATTTTTTTAAAGGCTTTTCTTGATTTGCAGAAAGCATAAAACTTTATTATGCACTACCTAGCATGGCAACAGCTTTAGTTCTCCAGGCCGCATATAATCAAACAAGCTTTAATTTTTCTCAATTTGACTATAGATTTCTGCAAGGTAAAAATTATTATAAAATCATCACGCTCTCAAATTTAGCTCAACAAGACCTTTTTTGGTAAGCGGTCACAGGGATAAAACTGTTTAATCTTTTGATTTGCAGAAGATAATGTAAATCAGAAAGTCGTGCAAATAGGAAAACCAGCTATTTACAAGCATTTTTGGCTTTGCAGATGCCCGCAGAATCGCATCTAAAGCTGGGCTTGCCCCGTGGCCGCTTATCTTTTTTGTTATATAGGCTCTTAGAAATTTCAACTACATGATTTAGAACTTCTTATGAGAGATTAGGTATTACCTAATTTACATTTTTTAAGTTATTTTTTACATGCAATAGGAGCTGCTTTAAGGTTTATTTTGCATTAAATTTGATAATAAATTGTGCTAATTTTCTACCTACATTTAGCACATCTTCTTGATCTTTGAGATTTTTTAAATTTCCTTCTTCACTAAATGCTAGATGTGCTTGTGAGATGGATTTCTGCTGAGGAATTATATAACAAAAAATATTGCAAAACATGGAACGTACATGCACAAGTCCTCGCATACCGCCAAGCTGCCCTGGCGAGGCACTCAAAAGAGCAACTGGCTTTTCAAAAAAACAAGATAGGAAAGGCTCGTTTTCTTCCGCTTTTCTGGAAGTCCAATCGATGACATTTTTCAAAACCGCCGGTATTGAGCTATTATATTCCGGGGAAGCAATCAGGAATCCATCATGTTGAACCATTAACTTCTTAAGTTTTAAAGCATTTTCTGGCAGACCTTGTTGATCTTCAATATCCTGGTCATAGAGAGGTAAGGGGTAATCTTTTAAATCTATAAGGGTGACTTCGGCTTCAGCCTGCTGGGCGCCAGCTGCCGCAATTTTAATCAGTTTCTTATTTAGAGAGTCTTTGCGCAAACTGCCCGCGAAAGCTAAAATTCTAGGTTTTTTAGACATATCTATTACCATTTATAATTTCATTAGCATCATACTTAGTCGATTAACATATAGAATGTTTAAAAAGCTGTCATCAGATTAATCTAATGACAGCTACGAAAAGAATCAAACAGCAAGCTTAATTAACGAGGACAGGGAGTGGGGCAGCCTGATTTTCCGCATATATGCTTATAGTAATATTTGGGAACATATTTAACATGACGATCGGAAACCCATTTTTTGCTTGGTATACATTCTTGAACATCATAGCATTCGGTTTCATATTTACAAACAGTCTCGGTATAATACTGAGGAACCATTCTACATTTCTGCACTTCGGTGTATTTTGGTACTTGGCGAGTACATTTTTTTGTACGGTATTTATTCTCTGTTACACAACGTTTGGTATAATAATAACAAGGCTCGTAATGAACATATTTACACCAGCATTCACCAGTAGGGGCATCTGCTGCTCTATCTGCACAAGGATGGTCCTCTCCCTCAATAGAGCAGGAACCTGGATGCCAACGGCGGCCATCATGGCTCCAATAATGCTCTTCGGTGGTATTCTGATTGTTCTGATTCCATTCTTGCCCTTTTTGAGAGCTAGAAGCTTGGCTCTGAGCAAAGGCTGCGCCAGCAGAAGCAGCTCCGGACGTCTCTTGTGCATAGCTATGCGAAGCAACAAAGAGACCACACATTACCAGGCCTGTGAGCAAAAGTTTCTTCATATTATAATCCTCCGAACATTTTTGAATGTTTACGTCTACAGAATTTATCCTTTCTGTGAACGAATAATAATCTTTTCGCTTTGGCTGCACTTTGCAGCTTTTTGCGGCTAAAGTTTTATCAAACCTCACTTTCATTTTTTTAAGTTTTGTGTAAATATTTTTTTTAACAATTTAAAAAAAGTTATTTATGTGGTTGCCTTTATGCTGCTTGAAGAAAACAATTGATTCCGCGGCCGTATCATTCTCAGAAGATTACGTAATGTTAACTTTTTTAGAAAATAGATAACTTGTATAGCTTCAGCAATTCAGGGAAAGGATTGGACCATTTAGTAACAACAGCTAATTAACCGCTGCTGATGGGCTTAATTTTAATTCAAACATAATCTATTGAATGATTGGCTTTGACCAGGAGAAATTTAGCAGTTTTTTATTTTCACTCCCTTTATCTATCTTTTAAAAATTAAAATAGCGTTAAGTGCATTAGGAGTAAGAGATCTAGCACTTCTAAAAATCTTAATAAGCAGCTAAGCAGGCTATAGTCGCAGAATAGAATTTAATAGAAGTTGCAATATTACTGCCGGTAGACAATTAATCTTGATACCCTTACGGTGATTAATCAAGTTTTTGATTATCATGCACTTAATAATAATTAAGAAAAGCTTGTAAGCTCCAGCCATTTGAAGATAAAGCTCTACCCAACAAGACTATCTAAAGGAGCAAGACAAATTCCTATTAAAGTAGCAGTGAAGAATTAGGGTAATTTAGCCTTTAATCGTTCGAGCCAGATGAAACCTTGTGAGTAGGCAACCATGCAGCTAATGACCCTATCTAACAAGGTTTTCGGGCCATTAATTCCGAAATTTAAAAATGCCCTTTAATTTTAAAATCATTCTTTTTTATCCGTTTTCTTCCGTTAGACTATATTCATTTTTTTCATAGGCCTGCTTAACAATTGCTAACTAGATTATCAATGCCTAGATGGGTTGGGCTCTTTTATCCTCCCCCTTAATCTCCTATCGACTGCAAATAATTGAATTTCAGCTTAAATATATTCCAAAATAAAAAAATACTATTAACGAAAACAGATAAGAATTTTCTAAAAATTTTGTTAAAATAGATATCAATTATTTAAGGCTTCTGCTACGATATCTGTTTAAACCTAACCAAAAGTTGAAGTACATGACATTTAGCGAATTAAATTTACATGCTGGGATTTTAAAAACTCTTGAAAATGAAGGGCTTACAACTCCCACCCCTATCCAATTAGAAGCTATCCCGAAAGTATTAGCGGGCTACGACTTGCGCGCATCCGCACAAACAGGCACCGGTAAAACCGCAGCTTTCCTTTTACCTGCTCTAAACCGCTTAACCACCCCCTCTGCTGTTCCTGGGCAAGGGCCGCGTATATTAATTTTAGTTCCTACGCGCGAACTTGCAATGCAAGTAGCCGAGGAAGCTAGGCGCTTTAGTGCAAATTTATCAAGAGTAAAAACAGTATGCATTTACGGAGGAGCTCCTTATCCTCTACAAAACCGTGAGCTCTCACGTCCTTTTGAAATTTTAGTGGCAACGCCTGGAAGACTTATTGACCATATGAGCCGTGGCCGTATTAATTTTAATCGTATAGAAATGCTTGTGCTTGATGAAGCAGATCGTATGCTTGATATGGGATTTATCGAACCTGTGGAAAAAATATCGGCAGCTATTCCTAAACAAAGGCAAACGCTTCTTTTCTCTGCTACTCTTAAAGGAAATGTATTAAATCTTTCCAATCGTTTAATGAATAATCCTATAGAAATCAGCGTGATTTCTGAAAATTCCCGACACGAAAACATTGAGCAAAGACTACATTTCGTAGACGATATGCATCATAAAAGTCGCCTTTTGGATCACTTATTAAATGATCCATCCGTTAACCAGGCTATCATTTTTACGGCAACTAAGCGTTTTGCAGACCAACTTGTTGATATTCTGTATGAGAATGGACACCCTGCTGCAGCCTTGCATGGAGACATGAATCAAAGGCAGCGTTCAAAGACAATCATGCGTTTACGTGATGGCGAGATAAGAGTGTTGGTGGCTACCGATGTAGCAGCACGTGGTATCGATGTACAAACAATTAGCCATGTCATTAATTTTGATCTTCCTACAAATGCAGAAGATTATGTTCATCGCATAGGAAGGACAGGAAGAGCAGGGGCCAAAGGTATTGCACTTTCATTTGCAGCCTCTAAGGACATGCGTCTTGTTCGTCAAATTGAACAATTTACTGGCTATACCATTACCCCTTCAGTAATAGCTGGTATGGAGCCTAAATCAAAGCCTAGCAAGCCTTCTTCATCCTTTAAGCAAAAAAGGCCTTTTAAACCTCATTTTAAGCGTGCTCAGCGCTATTAAAAGAAGCCAAAAGCGAGGGTTCCCTAGAGTAACCCTTTCTTTTTTAAAAAGCTTTTTCCCCTCATCTACTTTAATTTCTATTTAACCAAACCAAGCTTTATAGCTCTTAAGGGTTAAAAAGCAATTCTTGCCTACACTTCTTATCATTAAAGCTGCGATGCCCCTTTTTATTCAAACAAAGTAATCTCTACGATTGCAAACCCCTTGCAAATAATTTTTTAAGGTCGTATAAACTTATTATTTATTAATTTTTTTTAAAACATTAGTTTTCTATGATTACCATGCTTTTATTATTTATTGGAAGTTTGCTGTTTTTGCCTTTGCAAGCTAGTCAAACTCTCCATAAGGAGATTGATCAAAAAGAATTGCATGGTAAAAGCATTGAATGGGAACAAACAGGCCTTACTCCCTTTAATGAACTCATCGTGTCCTGGGACGCTCAACGTCCTAAACATGGCTATTATCTAATTAAGGTTAGCTTATTAACAGATAATAAATGGTCTCCCTGGCTCAACTATGCTTATTGGGGGTCCTCCCATCAATACACTTTTAACTGTCATCCTAGAAACTCTTCATGTAAAACCTATCAGGACGTAGCTGGGCCATTAGGTAGGAAAAAAGCTACGGGCTTTAAAATTAGAGTAGACTGTAGCGAAAGCTCTCTACTGAAAAACATACGTACGCTGCATGCCAGCTTCACTAATATTCAAGAGCACAAGGTTAGCTTTGATTTAGCCCCCCATTATTCTATTAATTTAAATGTTAAGGGATTGTCTCAAGTTACATTACCTGATGAACGCCATATGAGACTTTGTTCTCCTACCTCGACAACAGCTGTGATTAATTATTTATCACCGGGTATCCATCTATCCGCTCTAACTTTCGCCGATCATGTTAAAGATTCAGCGTTTGATATTTATGGAAATTGGTTGTTGAATACTGCTGAGGCATCTAATCTTCTCGGCCCCTCATGGCATAGCTATGTAGCCAGGCTAAATAATTTTGATCAAATTATGGAGAGTCTTAGCAGAGGCTTTCCCGTAGTAGTGAGTATAAAAGGCCCTTTAACAGGTAGTGCCTCCCCCTATAGCTCAGGTCATTTAATTGTTGTCAAAGGGTATGAAGCAGAAAAGCAGCAAGTACTATGCATGGACCCGGCTTTTCCTACTGATCAAAGCACTCTTGTAAGTTATAGTCTCAAAGATTTTCTAGTAGCCTGGAACAGAAGAAAAGGAATAGCTTATTTATTTTATAGATAAGCAAGCGATCTAATAAGTCATTTCCTTTAAAAATTAATACCCTCATCTACCCCTTTAAGCCTTCTCATAGGAAAAAGTAAACTCGATAAAGTCCTTAATCTTTTATGGATGTATTAGAAGATCATTCACTCATTATCATGAAAAATCTCACCCACGTTCGTCTGCTCATCTTTTTTTAATTATTTTTCTTGTGAATAATGTAAGTTTATTTCTAATATTTCCTAATATTTTAAGGTCGTTTCTAATTACATGGAATATTATGATGCTTATCTTTAAGGTACTTGTATGCTATTTACTCGCAGCATCTTCTTTTTTATATGGTATTCTAACACTTGAAAAGTGTTATGATCTAGCTCTAAACTATAGCGAGACGCTAACGGTTGCCGAGCTTAAAGCTCTAATTGAGCAAGACCGTACGCGTGAAGTTTACGGCCTACACCTTCCCCAGATGACCGCACAAATAGACTTTCTTACAAAGGGAAATTTGAAGCGGGTGCGGCATCAAGAGCGTACGAAAAATGCTCGTGTTTCTCTTGTTATTCCTCTTTACAACTTTGGGCATTCAACCCACACAATTAACGCCCAAAAAAGTAGAGAAGAGTCATCTTTTATTAAAATGACTACAGCTCGCCAAAAGATTCTACACGCTACCAATCATGCTTATTTTACTTTAGCAGAAGCACAAAAAATTATCTTAATCATTAAAGAATCCATCCGCTCTTTAAAAGGTCAATTACGAATCAGCAAAGATTTTGCAGAACAAGGTCTTATTCATGAAAATGAAATTTTAGTAGTAGAATTAGAATTAGCTCTCAAGCAGCAAGATTTATTGCAAGCTCAGAGTAATGTATCCATAGCAGCTACCCAACTAAATCGCTTAATTGGATACCCTTTAGATCGGCAGACTGTAGTTATAGATCTGCTTGAGCCAATACCTTATCATGCAAATCTTAACCAGCTATTAGAAGAAGCACGAAGCAATCACCCTCATTTAAAAGCCCTACAAGCAGATATTAAAGCCGCTCGCTTTACCCTTACAGCCGAGAAAGGAAAGCTCTACCCTTCAATTTATGGCTATACGAATTATAGTACCTCTGATAACTATGCTCTACCCTATCGGCATGGTCTAGATGCGGGCATAGGCATCCAATTATCTCTCTACGATGGGGGGTCCACATGGGCAAAGCTTAGACGCTTAAGAAAAGAGATGTGTGAACTAGAACAGCAATATATAGCTGCAGAAAAAGATATGGAGCTATATATACGTACAGCTTTTTCTACTGTTGAAAATACCATTCAGAAGATTCCTCTTGCTTTAAAAGCTATCCAGGTTGCTGAACACAATCTGACTCTGGTAAAAAATCACTTTGCAGAAGGTCTTATCACTAATGAAGATCTTATGATAGACGAAGAAAAACTGCTACACGCGCGCCATAATTATTATCAAACGCTCTGCCAATATTATAAAGCTAAAGCCGATCTGGCTTATGCTGCCGGCCTCAATTTTTTATAAGCAAGGAAGTAAACATGACGAGAAATAAATTTGTTCATTTTCTTTTTATGACCTTAATCATTCAAAGCTCATTAAAAGGAGAAGAAATTTGCGCAATAGGACATATACAGCCTTCTTCTAAAAGCTTAATGGGAGCCCAGGTATCAGGAAGGGTTGAAAAAGTTTTAGTCGAAGTGGGAGACAAAGTAGTAAAAAACCAGCCTCTAGTTCAACTAGATAAAAATTATTACGAGATAGAATTAGCGCTAAAAACAGCGGCATTGGAAGGAGCTAGAGTGGAGCTGTCTGATGCCGAGAAAAATTTCCTCCGCATGCAAAAGCTATGGGAAAGGCCAGATGGACAATTACCTTCTATTCCTTTAAAAAAATATGAAGAAGCCAAAAGCAAATACGATCATTCTCTTATTCATGTAAAACAATTTCAAGAAGACTTAAAGCGTGCTCAGTTATATTGGGAAGAAACTACTATTAAGGCTCCTTTTGAGGGAATTATTACAAAAAAACTGGTAGATGTGGGGGAATACATTACCGTGCAACCTGTCACCAGCATGGTTGAAATCCAAGCTTTGAATCCTCTTTATCTTGAATTTTCTATTCCACAAGTGTATGCATCTACCCTAAGATTGGGTACTCCTCTTAGCTTCGAAATTGATGGAACCCATTTAGATTGCAATCACGCTCAAATAGATCTTTTTTATCCAACTCTAGATGAAACTACACACTCATTGCGGTGTCGAGCCATCCTTGATAACAGTGATTATAAAATTCGCCCCGGATCTCTTGCCCGAGTAATCATTAAAGCAGGTCAAGTAGCTAATAACCCTTAATTTGAGGAAAACAAACCGTGATTTTGTCTGACCTATCGATCAAGCGACCGACTTTTATTTCTATGATTACCTTTGGCTTAGCAATTTTTGGGTTACTTGCCTATAAAGAGCTTGGCGTAGATCTTTACCCTAAAATCGACTTTCCCATCATCACCATTATTTCATCCCTTCCCGGTGCTGACCCCGAAAGCATAGAGAAAACAGTTACCGAGGTTATCGAAGAAGCCGTTGCTACCCTTAACTCTATTAAGCATCTTCGCTCGACTAGCGCTGAAGGGATATCTCAAGTAGTGGTAGAATTCGATTTAGAAAAAAACATTGATATTGCCTATCAAGAAATACAAGCTAAGTTAGGGACAATTAGAAAAGAGCTACCAAGCGATCTTCAAGAGATAGTGATAGGAAAATTTGATATTGACTCAGCTCCTATTATGGCTCTCCTTATTTCTGGAGATTTACCTATTCAGCAATTATCTTACCTTGCAGATAAGAGCATAAAAGATAAACTTCAACAAGTCTCAGGAGTAGGCCAAATTAAACTAATTGGTAAACAAGAACGTACCATTTGGATCTCCTTAGACCCTTTTAAAATGGAAGGATTTTCTGTCACCGTGCAAGATATTTCCACTGCTCTTAAAGCCCAACATATTGAGCTGCCAGGCGGGCGTATATCTTCTTCTACGCACGAATTGGCCGTTAAGACAAAAGCTGAGTGGGAAGAGATAAAAAATTTGAAGGATATTGTTGTCGCTTACCGCCATGGTTATCCTGTGACACTTACTGATATAGGACATATTGAAGATGGGTGGGAAGAGCCAAGAACTTTAGCTAGATTAAATCATCAACAAGCTATTGCTCTTCTTATTACAAGGCAGTCTGGCACAAATACAGTGAATGTAGCTCAAGCTCTTAAAAAAACTATTGGAGAGATTCAGCAAGAGCTAAGGCCCCAAGGCATTAATATAGAGATTGCGCAAGATCTGTCCCTCTTCATTGAACATTCTATGAAAGACATTAATTTTCACCTAATGTTTGGGGGCCTATTAGCGGTCATCATCGTTTTCTTATTCTTAGGAGACTTAAAGATTACAATGATTAGCGCTTTAGCAATTCCTATAAGCGTTATTTCAACTTTTATTCTTTTACGTATAGTAGGCTTCACACTAAACAATATGACCATGCTAGCTCTATCTTTATCTATTGGAATTTTAATAGATGATGCTATCGTAGTCGTGGAAAACATCTATCGCCATTTAAAAAAGGGTAAATCTGCTAAAGAAGCTGCAGCGATAGGTACTCAAGAGATTGGATTAGCTGCTTTTGCTATTACAATGTCTATCGTTGCTGTGTTTTTGCCTGTCGCCTTTATGAAAGGTATTATTGGCCGCTTTTTCTACCAGTTCGGTATCACAGTAACCTTTGCTGTTTTAATTAGTCTTTTCGTTGCCTTCACACTCACCCCCATGCTTGCTTCTCGTTTCCTTACCTTACACATGTCCACAGGCAAGCTAGCATTAAGCATGGAAAGAATACTCGATAGCTTGGATAGAGTTTACACAAAACTTTTATCAAAAGCTCTTAACTACAGCAAGACCACTCTCCTGCTAGCCATTAGCTTACTTATAGGCACTTTATTTTTAGGAAAATACATTCGCTCTGAATTTATTCCTTTAGAAGATCGCAGCGAGTTTTTTATCAAAGTTAAAGTCCCTTTAGGTTCCTCATTAGTTGTGACTGATGAGGCCATACGAAAAATCCTTCAAGATATTTCTCCCCAACCCTGGGTTAAGTATACTTTCACTACTATAGGAAGCGATAGTTTCAATAGAGTAAATGAAGGCACTGTATATGTCAAAATGACCGATAAAGAAAGCCGCTCTTTAAGTCAAGCAGAAGCGATGAAGTTTGCTCGTGAGAAATTATCTTCTTTACCTCATCTTATAACAAGTATAGAGCCAGTTCCTGCTATAGGGGGTGGTGGGCGAAGAAATGCTGCCATTCAACTAGATATCAAGGGTGCAAGCCTTGAAAAGATTGACCAGATTGCTAATCAGATCAAAAATCATTTAGAAAAAACTTCTGGTTATGTAGATGTAGACACATCCTATGAAAAAGGTAAACCTGAAATCGAAATTTCTATTAAACGTGATGAAGCAACTGCTTTAGGAGTCTTACCTATCTTTATCGCCCAGGAAATTAAAGCTCTCGTGGGCGGCTTAGAGGTCAGTAAATTCCGTAGCAATGGAGAACGTTATAATATCAGCCTGCGACTAAGTGAAGAATTTCGTAACAAACCCCAAGATATTTTCCAACTTTCTGTAAAAAATAATAAAGGAAATTTAATCAAGCTAGGTAACCTAGTCAATATTAAAGAGAAGCAGGGACCTGTTCAAATTGATCGCTATAATCGGGCAAGATTTATTTCTGTTTTCAGTAATCTACAAGAAGGAAAAAAGGTTCTTGGTGACGCCATTAACGAAATAAATAGCTTTATATCCCAAATAAAAATGCCTCTAGGTTATCGTACAAGTTTTTCAGGCGCTGCAGAATCAATGAAAGAATCTTTTCAGCATTTAATTTTTGCTTTACTGCTGGCCGTAGTTATTATCTATATGGTTCTGGCTTCTCAATTTGAGAGTTTTGTACAACCTTTAGTTATTATGCTATCGCTTCCCTTCTCTATCATAGGAGCCTTAGGAATACTGATTATAACAGATATGACACTAAGCATTTTTACAATTATAGGCATTATTATGTTGCTAGGATTGGTAACAAAAAATGCCATTTTACTTGTTGACTACATCAATACCTTAAGAACACAAGAGGGAATGGATAGAAAAGAGGCTATAATGCTAGCAGGTCCTACCCGGCTACGTCCTATTCTAATGACCACATTAGCCATGATTTTTGGAATGCTACCTATTGCCCTAGGCCATGGGCCTGGCTCTGAATCCCAAGCCCCTATGGCTATGGCTATTATCGGAGGCCTTTCAACCTCTATGCTACTCACCCTGATTATTGTGCCTATTGCTTATTTGATTGCCGAGGAGCTACCTGGAAAGACAAGCCAGCTTTTTAAGAAACTTTGCAAACTTAAGGCTCGCTTAACAAAAAGCTCTTGAACAAGGATCTATGTATACTTGCTCCTGTAATGCTGCTTAGGAAAATAAAATTTAACTTACTCTACTTATCTTATCTCGGCAGAAAGATTGATAAGCTGGCTTATGCTTTAAAAAAAACCTCGCAGCGGATTACTGCCTAAAATAACGCAAGTTAGAGGATAAGGAAATAGCTGAAAAAAGATCGTCACATGGCTAAAAGTATTTTGCAAAAAAGCTTTAAACGTGGGAGATCAAAAATAAGGGAAGGGGATTGTAATAATTTTTCGTAAGAGTAGCTAGAACATATAAAGATTACCATGTCCAATATATTCTACCTTCTAAAGAAATTATGTCTGTAAAACCAAAAAGCAATTAACCCCGTTTCCAAGCTGATTCTCTTCAGCCACTTTCCACTACCAACTCATAGCTTATTTTTCATCTCTTGGGGTAAGCCTTACGGCAAGCGATTAATTAATTCCTTAAAAGTCTATGGAGTGACTCTAGCAAAAAAACTCCCAAAAGGTATCATCAAAGAGAGCAACTACCTTTCGTCCTCTTAAATTAGCAAGCCCGCCTGATCTTCATTCTATAAAATGAGCAATAGCAGCCGTAGTGTTGCCTCCTACTACATCTCCAAAAAGTATAATCAAAAAATAAATGCCATAAAGGATAGACGCATCGCTTACCTCTTTGAGGGTCTAATATCTGCTAAGTTAGATTTTATGCTTTCTTTAAATTAATTCCTTCTTGTAACTCAGCAAAGTTTCACCAGTAGTCCTTTTTATTGTCATTGTTACCTTTTTCTTAAAAGAAGGAGTTGACTTTACATCATATAGCGTCAATCTATGGCATCAATCAAATGTTTTTCATCCAGACTCTCTAGAATCTTACCTTAGAGGGACCTAAGCATTTAAAGAATATTACCATAAATTTATTTGCTTTTACCTAATCCCTAGGTTTTAAATCCTTTTGAAGCTGTTGGCTAGAATGCCTAAGTGCCCGACTATCTTGCTAGACAGCGAAGGACTTCCTTGTCGTTCCTCAGCTTTTCGCTAGCGTGCTTAAGCGCTGGACCGTATTGCTTAACAGCCGCAATGACAACTTCCCTATCATTTCGAAGCTCTTCGCTAGCATATTCAAGCGCTGAACCATCTTGCTGGACAGCCGCAAGGACGATTTCCTTGTCGTTCCTCAGCTTTTTGCTAGCGTGCCTAAGCGCCCAGCCCCATTCCTGAACAGCCGCAAGGACGATTTCCTTGTCGTTCCTCAGCTTTTCGCTAGCGTGCCTAAGATCATTACCGTGTTGCCGAACAACCGCAAGGAAGAATTTTCTATCATTTCGAAGATCTTCGCCAGCATATTCAAGCGCCCAGCTACATTTCTGAACAGCGGCAAGAACGACTTGCTTAACGTTTCGAAGCTTTGGACTAGCATATTTAAGGGCCTTACCGTCTTGCTGAACAGCGGCAAGAACGACTTGCTTAACGTTTCGAAGCTTTGGACTAGCATATTTAAGGGCCTTACCGTTTTGCTGAACAGCGGCAAGAACGACTTGCTTAACGTTTCGAAGCTCTGGACTAGCATATTTAAGGGCCATACCATTATGCTGAACAGACCGAATGGCAGCGCACAGAGCGTCTTTATCATCCTCTTTACTAGGAGCAAAATTCCAAATTCCAACGAGTATATTTCCCAACACCGGAATCAACAAAATCGCGCATCGCTTAAAAGTTTTTTGTTTGAGGTGAGTATAATAAGGGTTTCTAGAAAGATTTTCTTTTTCCTTTAAAGGTAAAACAATTACTTTTTGAAAGATGTTGACTAAATTAACCACCGTACTGGCGATAGGTATGTAATCAGCCTTATGATCAATAAATAGGCATGCTTTAGATAGAAAATTTATTACCATGGTATTCTCGGTGTGTATTTTTTTATAAAGAGTATGATTTTCTCAAAAAAACTAGAACATGTTTCCCTAATTGATTGACCTATCAACCTATCAAATAAATAAGCTTGTTTAAAAACTAAACTTTAATTGGTTGATTAATTAAATGTATTAGGTAAGATATTAAAATAAATTATACTAATTATTAGTTTTTTTAGCTAGGATAATGATTCTTTTCTTCGGGGCAGGATGTTTTGATGAGAATATTTGATAAACACCTTGCCTAGTAATCCTCTCAAATAATTGGGTGCATAAGCGGCACTTCGTCTAGCATCTGCCCTTCCTCGCTGCGAATCAAAAGTTCTTATTATATTAGTCGCTAAGCGTCTGATTAAAGCCATGTTTCCTGCACTAAAACCTACATCCACTTAATGAAGCATCTTGGCAAATTTTTTAGACCCTGCTTTTCGGCTAGATCCATAATAACGGATAGCTTGTTCTACTTTATCCCCTATCGTCCGTCCAGAACGCACTTCAATCATGGACTGCGAATGCCATTTCTCCCGTTGTGGAAGCCAATCCAATACATTGCCTACACACACATAGCGACTTTCTATGCGACCATGGTCTTTCTCGTGCGTCTCCTCCCGGCTAATCCCTTCGATTCCTTCATAATTAACTAGTTTTGCTTGCTCAAAAAAGTTATACACTTCAGCTTTAAAATTACTTTAATTACCTTTGATACCTAGGGCGTTTTGATGAAAAAGATTTGACAAATGCTACATAAATCTAAAATTATCTTCTTTCTAAAAGAAGGAGGTAACAATGCCCCAAAGGAAAACCACCGATAAAAACTTTGCTGATTTGCAAGAAGAAATCGATTTAGAGAGAGCGTAAGATCTAACTCTGCAGATTTTCCAGATCCTTAGAGCCAAGCAATGTATTTATCCTATATGGTATTTATTTTTGATTCCACTTTCTGGGTATCTAGCAGGATGTAATACCGTGGCTAAGATTGCTTATTTTGCAGAAATAAGGGCCAGTTGGTTTGCTGATCTAATAGGATTAAAGGTAGCTGCACCTTCTTATGATACCCTTTGGTGGTTTCTTGCTAGGGTCCATCCACAAGCATTTAAGGAATTGATTAATCGCTGGCTGCAAGGCTTACCGCAAGAAATGAAAGATCAGCTATTAGGGATGGATGGAAAGCGGCTAAAAGGCGTTTTTAGATAATAATACGCTTTCAAGCTACTTCTTATGTAATCCCGTACTTTGTATAATTCCTCTCATTAAGTAGAGAAGCAACTTTCAGAGGGTTAGGTATGCAGACTTAGTTTTTTTAAAGCGTATAAGAATATCGCGCATATTGTCGAGATATTTGCTGCCGAAGGACGCTTAGTGATTGCTCAAGAGAAACTGCAGGAAAAAGCTAGTGAAACCCCAGCAGTGCCCGCCTTGCTGGAGGCTATGGATGTCAGTGGAGCGATTGTATCGATGGATGCACTTTATGCCCATATAGATACCATTAATGAGGTTTTGAATAAAGGAGCGGACTATATAGTAGGAATTAAAGGTAACCAAGGCCATCTTAAAGCAGAAGCGTATAACTTCTTTGAGCAAGCAAAAGCAGTTAATTACCAGGGAGTAGAGGGAATAACTCGAGAGGAAACTCATGAGAAAAATCGGGGTCGCATAGAAAGTCGTCATGTGTGTGTAGTCAATGCTTTACAGTGGCTTCCCCAACGAGAGAAATGGCATTTGCAGTCCATGATTGAAGTACGTTCTGAACGGAAGGTAGCAGATAAAATAGAATAAGCTATCCGCTATTATGGATCTAGCCGAAAAGCAGGGGCCAAAGAATTTGCTAAGTGGATTCGAGCGCACTGGGCGATAGAAAATAGTTTGCACCATGTAATGGACGTGGTTTTTAAAGAAGATGCTTCATTAAGTGGATGTAGGCTTTAGTGCTGAAAACATGGCTTTAATCAGACGCTTAGCTGCTAATATAATAAGAACGATGGATTCAGGGCGAAGGATTGCCGATGCTAGACGAAATGCCACTTATGCACCTAATTATTTGAGAGGATTACTAGGCAAGGTGTTTATCAAATAATTCTCATCAAAACACCCTACCCCAGAACCGCAAACTTTACCACCTACCTTTCTCTTCTAAAGATATTTTATTCCTATTCCCCCGTTGGAGAAAGTATGATCAGCAGACTATCGTCTGTTTTCGCTACGTTTTTAGGATCCTTAATTTGCTGCTTTACAGCTTCCAATTTTTCCTCTATTTCTTTTAGCTGGGCTTTCAAATCATTAGCGTTTTCTTTCTCTGCAGGACTGCTTAACTTATGGTGAATTTCTATTGTCTGATGCTGTAAATCTCGCGCTTGTGTAACAACTTGATGCTGAGGATCTGTAATAAATTTAATATAATTATTTAGACGCTGGGCAATTTTTTCGTTATCGACAGAAGTGTCTATCACCTCATCTTTTGTAAATCTTTTCAAGTCCTCTGCTGTTGGCAAAGTAGGAGGATCTTTATCTAACCAGGGCTGCCCCTCTCTTTTTAGCTCTTCTAGGGATAAATCAAATTTCGAACTAAAGATAATGAGAGGGAGAATCAATTCTAGTTGTTTTTTTACCTCTGCTGCTCCCTCTTCAGAAGAAAGTCCTTCTAGATTTCCTGCATAAATATTATCTGCAAGGCCGTCACTAGCTAAGATAACGATATCATCGCGATTTACTTCTGCCGAAAAAGTTGAAATTTTCTCCAAATCACTTTTTTGCATTTCCCCTACTTGAAGGGCCCCTCCCGAATCTGCATGATCCATAGGATTTTGTTTAGTGATGGTGTTAAGCTGCTTAGCGGTGCCTTGAGCACGATTAACACTAACGGCTATTGTGTCCCCAATAGCCCCTCCATTGACTAGATAAACATCACTACGATCAGCAATATCCGCAAAAGTTGCAAATACAGCTGTAGCTGCCTTTGCATAAGTGTTATCATCTACCTTGACAGATTTTGAGGCGTTTACAAAAACTTCTTTTGTTAGCTCTTCTAATACAGTTGGCTCAAGGTTTTTATTAAGGCTGCCCTTTCTTATGAATGTTTCCATGCTTTTTGTGAAGGCTTGAGCTGCTTTCATTACATATTCCCCTGAGGAGGAGCCATCACAAACTATCCCATAATTTTTTCCATTCACCTGCCCTGCTGCGCCTCTGTCCATGTTTCTAAAAATTTGTTCAGTTGGGGAGCCTTTAATCTTATATTCATTAGCAGGAACTGTACTCTCATGATATATCACCCGTGACTTACCTGCGGATACTTTTAGCCCTTGCGAGCCGTTATCATCATTTGTTCCTATTTTTTTAAAATAAATATCTTGGGTGTATTCTTGATCTTTTGCACTCAGGCTATTAAAAAAATTTTCATACGCTTGCTCAGCTTTTACGGTTACAGAAAATCCAAAAGTTTTACTAAAAAGGTGTTGAATCTGTCTTAGAATTCCTCCTTTTTTGATTTCTTGACGATGCTCATCGACCGCTGTCTTTAAATCAGCTAAAATTTTTGGATGCTTGTCTTTATCTTCGGTACGGATAGAAAGATTAGTTCGATTAAGAACTTCCCTAAGTTTTTCATGATTAGTTGCTTGCTTTGAAAAGGCTGTTTGGAATATTGCCGTGTTAATAGAGCTTCTTTGATCCGTAGCTTTGGGTGGTACTTCTATATTTTTTTGCCGTTGGCTAGTTTTTACTATAACTTGAGAATGGGCAAGAGAAGGGCCGGGAATTGCTTTAAGGTTAGAAGAGGAGCTTTTCTGAACCTCTTGTTGATTATAAAGACGATTGGTTTGCCAATTATTATGGGTAGGGGGTCTTTCTTTGTTGAAGATATTCATATTCTCCTCCTAAATGCTAACTTAACCACCTTGTAAACAAACTTTTTTAATAACTATGCAATAATCATGCCATTCCTTAATAATTCTATTAACCAGGAAGAAGCTTAACTATAAGAGCCTGGTAAAAAGCTTCTGATATCATTTTTTTATTTTTTAAAGGAAGTTTACTGGCATATTTTTGTCGGATTATTTAGGATGAATTTTATAACTAATACTTGCGAGGTTTGCTGTGCTTGAAATAGCTGATATTGAAAGATTTCTTGGAGCTGAAGCTGATTCTTTACTCCACTACCAATGTAAAAAAGTTTCCAAAGAAGCGCTTCATTTGCCCGGGCCAGAGTGGTTAAGTAAAATTCATGGTGTTAGCGATCGTCCCGTACGTGTACTTGCCAGCCTTCAAACGCTCTTTAATCATGGGCGCTTGGGAGGAACAGGATATCTTTCTATCCTTCCTGTTGATCAGGGTATCGAACATTCAGCAGGTGCTACTTTTGCTCCTAACCCTATCTATTTTGATCCGCAAAATATTATGAAATTAGCTTTAGAAAGTGGCTGTAATGCGGTAGCTTCAACCTTAGAAACATTAGGACTTGTCGCACGAAAATATGCACATCGCCTTCCTTTTATAGCAAAAATCAATCATAATGAGCTTCTTAGCTATCCTAACCGTTATGACCAAATTCTTTTTGGAAATGTTAAGCAAGCTTGGAATATGGGAGCAATGGCCGTAGGTGCCACCATTTATTTTGGTGCAACAGAAAGTAATCGTCAGATTAAGGAAATTAGTGAGGCTTTTTCACAGGCGCATGAATTAGGCATGGCTACCATTCTTTGGTGTTATTTACGTAACCCAGCTTTTAAAGTCGATGGCATAGATTACCATGAGAGTGCTGACCTCACAGGCCAGGCCAATCATCTGGGAGCAACCATTGGAGCAGACATTGTAAAACAAAAATTACCTCTTAATAATGGGGGCTATAAAGCTTTAAATAAAGATAAGAAAGGCAGTTACGGCAAATATGCTGAAGCTATGTACACAGACCTTTGTACTGATCACCCTATCGATCTTTGCCGTTATCAAGTATTAAATGGCTATAGTGGCCGTGTGGGGCTTATCAATTCAGGAGGAGCTTCTTTAGGGCAAAAAAACTTGGAAGAAGCAGTTCGTACAGCTGTGATTAACAAAAGAGCTGGAGGGATGGGCCTAATCAGTGGACGTAAAACTTTTCAATGCCCTCTTGAAGAAGGCGTAAAAATCTTCCATGCCATACAAGATGTATATCTAAACAAAGCTATTACTATTGCCTAGCAAAGAGTTTAAAAGAGATCAGGAAAAATTTAAGTTATCGAAAAGGTTAAAAGATAAAAAGATATTCAACAGTTTGCACCCTCATAAATTTTAAGGAGATAGGCACTAAAAAGGATTAGGAAAGGATCTAATAAAGCCGAATTTGCGCTGCGAAAAATTTTTTAGCGATTTGGCTTTCAATGAACACTGCTTATTAATGGAGAGTCTATTGTTTTTTATGCATTGACTTCTCCAACATATTCTGATAGGCAAGTAGATTAGTATTGCCTAATTTGATCATCAATTTCAGCTTTTCTATCTGCTCTTTAAGTAAATCTGCATGATCAATAAAGAGCTTTTAAGAGGCCAAAAAAGCCTTTATTATATAGTCTAATGCGTTAAAAAATTTATGCCCACCCTTTTGATCTCCTTACTCATCTCCTCTTTACTTTGAAATCTAGTTTTTTTAAATCGATGATGCGCAAAAAGCTAGCCAAAAGCTTAAAAGGCCGCATTTTTCTAGATAGCTTAAGAGTTAGATTTTTATCGAGCTTTATGGACACTCGATGCTTAAAGTTCATTAGCAAGAAGAGCTATAGCCTAATAAAAATTATTAGTAGATTACCTTCAAAGAGTAAAAGAATTTAGAGTTAAAATATAAAATTTAAAGCCTATTCAGGCAGTTTTTCAATTTATTTTATTTACTTTTATAATTACTAAGCTTTTATAAATAAAGAGCTTAAACATTTAATCTTGCACAATTGAGCTGTAAAATGCAAAATGCAGTCTTATAGATAGAAGGGAGAAGATATGAAGCTTGCGCAGATAGCATGGATAGCTTTTTTCTTGATGGGTGTAGCATGGAGTGAAGTGAATGTCAGCGATGCATCAAAAATGAATTTCCTGGCCGAGCCTCAAAAACTTATCCTTCCTTATGGATTACCTGAAATTCCTTGGCCTAAAGATAACCCTTATCATGCAAAAAAAGCAGAGTTAGGACGGCTTTTATATTTTGATACTAGGCTCTCATCAGATGGAACTGTTTCTTGTGCAAGCTGTCATGCGCCCTCTGAAGGTTTTTCAGACCGCAGACCTGTATCAATAGGAATTAAAGGACGGTACGGTAGCCGCCACTCGATGACTATTATCAATTCAGCCTATCAACCTTTACTATTTTGGGACGGTAGAGCTAAAACTCTTGAAGAACAAAGTAAAGGGCCTATTGCCAATCCTAAAGAGATGACTTTAGCCGATAACCCTCATGAGGCCCATTGGCAATGCCAAGAACGTGTAAAAAACATTGCAGGCTATCGCCTTCTCTTTAAAGAAGTATTTAACAATGAAGAGTGTACAATAGATGATATTGCCAAAGCCCTCTCTACATTTGAACGCACCCTCTTATCTGGGAATTCGCCTTATGATCGCTACATTAAAGGTGACCAATCAGCCATGAATGCTGAGCAAGTGAATGGTTATCAAGTGTTTTTATCAAAAGGATGTATTGATTGTCATCATGGAGTTAATTTTAGCAGCGGAGATTTTGCTAACATTGGGATAGGGATGGCTTCTTCTAAGCCAGACTTAGGACGCTATGAAATAACAAAAAGAGATAAAGATTGGGGAGCTTTTAAAGTACCTATCCTCAGAGAAATAGTTAGGAATCATCCTTATATGCACGATGGAAGCCTTAAGACTCTAGAGGAAGTGATTGAGTATTATGATAAAGGAGGCACGCCTAATCCTAACCTGCACCCTTTGATGAAGCCCTTGCATCTTAAAGAAGAAGAAAAAAAAGCTCTCCTTAGTTTCTTAAAAGCCCTCGATGGTGAAGGTTGGCAGCACATTCAATCGCCTTCGACTTTTCCTCAATAGTAATGTTTCTATGGGTCTGCTGTAAGAGGCTCAAATAGGTAAAAATAATAGAGAAATTTAGTTGATTTATTCGGTCATCTAATAATAAAAAATGATTAAAAAGGTTATAAGCATGAGCAAGTTAAAAGTTGTAATTGTGGGAGGAGGATTTGGTGGCCTTAATGCTGCTAAAGCTTTAAAAAAAGCAGCAGTAGACGTCTTACTACTTGATAAAACTAATCATCACCTTTTCCAACCACTTTTATACCAAGTGGCCAGTGCTGCACTATCGCCATCTAATATTGCTTCACCTATTCGTACCATCTTCTCTAAACAAGAGAACGTAACAGTCCTTTTAGCCAACATTACCGCCATAGATAAAGAAAAAAGGTAGTAATAGCAGAGAATGGGGAAACTTACAATTATGACTATTTAATCCTTGCTCCAGGCTCTCAGCACACCTATTTTGGACATGCAGAGTGGGAAGCATTTGCCCCTGGCTTAAAAACTTTGCAGGACGCCATAAGAATTAGAGAACGTATTCTTCTAAGTTTTGAAAGAGCCGAACGATGTACCAAACCTAAGGAAACCGTAAAATTTTTACAATTCGTAATTGTGGGTGCAGGTCCTACAGGGGTAGAAATGGCAGGAGCCATTGCTGAAATTGCTCATACCTCTTTAATCCATAATTTTCGTCATATTAACCCTGAGCAGGCACGTATTTATTTGATTGAAGGCTCTGAACAAATACTATCTAGCTTCCCTAAAGATTTAGCCGAAAAAGCAGCTAGAGATTTAAGAAAGCTGGGAGTAGAAATAATTTTAAAAACCAGGGTAACAGAAATAACTTCTGAAGGAGTAAGAATAGGAGATAAGTTTATTGACAGTCGCAATGTCATTTGGGCGGCTGGTAACCAAACTTCTCCTTTATTAGATACATTAGAAGTCATGCAAGATCATTCCGGACGAATACATGTCAATAATGATTTATCTGTCCCTGGTTATCCAGAGATATTTGTAATTGGCGATGCTGCTCTTCTCTTAGATGCGGCAGGTCTTCCCTTGCCGGGTATAGCTCCTGTTGCTATTCAACAAAGCCATTACGTGGCTAGGCTAATAAGAAAGAATACTTGTGGCAAACAAAGAAAACCTTTCAGATATTTTGACAAAGGAATGATGGCAACCATTGGAAAAGCAAAAGCCGTAGCTGTAGTAGGAAAATTAAAAATCTCGGGCTTTATTGCCTGGCTAGCATGGTGCTTTATCCATATCCATTTCCTTATCAGCTTCGCCAATCGAGTAGTGGTCATGCTCAACTGGTTTTATCTATATTGCCGTAATCAGCGTTGCATACGGCTTATTACTCGTCCCCTAACTGATAAAGATGAACCGATCCGTTGATAATAACTTCTAATTTTTTTAGTTCTCCAACTGATACTATCCTAGTCAATAGGTACGCATTTATCTTAAAAATAATAATGGCCGTAGGCCCTCACTTAAGACTTTAAGCCACAAAAAAGGCTATCCTAACCAATTATTATAACAGTGCTTGATAGGTATTTATGCATATTAGGCACCTACTTTCTAGAAATACTTACCTAATAAGGAGATTGGGTAAAAAAGCTTTTTAGAAGCTGGGACGCTTTCTCTCTTCTGATTAAAAGCATGGTGAAGAAAAGAAAGTTAGAACTAAAAAAAAGACATCATATGCGAATGTCAGCTTGCTTTAGAAACTAGCAGACCCATTATTTAGGCAAAAAAGGTATAGGCTAAACTTCGTGAGTCGAACTTGTTAAAAGAAAATTAAATAATAAAACCTTCGATTATCAAATAAAAACTTAGGCAATTTTGGTGGAAGAAGAGATAGTTTTATATATAAAAGCTTTTAAGATGATGCATAGCATCCTCCATAAAAGCATCTAAATGGTTAAATTGCGAAGTTAACATTTGTTGGCGATAGCTTAATAGCTGTGGATTGGCTTTGTACAGAAAACTTAGTAATTGTTTCATCTTATTAATCTTATTGCGAACGGGAGTTGTTAAAGGTATTTCCGATAAGTAAGTTTTGAGATAAGTATCTAAAGAATCCCATGGGGGTATAAAAGCCTTCCCTGAAAAATAAGCACGTATGTGATGAAAGATAAAGGGGTTAATCACGCTTCCCCGCCCCACCATGAGGGCATCACATTGTGTTGTTCTCAACATACGCACAGCATCTTCTACACATAAAATATCTCCATTGCCCACCACAGGGATTTTCAAAATAGACTTAGCTTCAGCGATCAAATCCCAGCGCGCAGGAGGTCCATATCCCTCTACTTTAGTGCGGGGATGTAGAGTAATAAAACACGCTCCACTTTCTTGTGCGGCAAGTAAATTTTCTTTAAAAAGAGAAGTGTCTTCATATCCTGAACGCATTTTAACCGTCACAGGAACCTTTACAGCTTTTACCAACGCCCTTGCCACTTCATAAAGATGCCCAGGTTCTTTTAAGAGACTCGAACCTGCACCTCTGCCTGTCACTTTGTTAGAAGGGCACCCACAGTTTAAATCTATGCGAGGTGCTCCCCTGCGAGCTATCTCTAAAGCCATTTCTGCCATTAAGTTAGGTTCCGATCCCATCAATTGAGCTGCTAAAGGAATAGGAGAAATTTCATGAGAGTCATAAACTTTAGCTAAGCTGGAGACATGAGCATTGCTCGGCACCCGAATAAATTCGGTAACACCCTCATCGAATCCCCCTATGGTCGCCATTGCTTTACGAAAGCAGCGGTCTCCTACTCCTTCCATGGGAGCAAGAAAAAGATAAGGACACCCAAAAGCGTCTTTTGAGAGTAAATGCATGATGGTTGATGCCTTTAGCTTACTTAATTGCCAAGTCTATATTTTTTAGATATTAAAAATTAAGCGTTAGGCTTATTTATCTATAGCTAGTAAGAATTTTTCTTATATTTAATAATTTTTCTAGGCAGCAAACGAGTGACTGTAACCTATTTTCAAGGAACAAGGCCAAAGGCAATAAAAAAGATCAGCGTAATCTCAGGCAAATAAACCTGCTACCTATAATTAAAAGTAGGGATTAAAAGTGCACGTTTGGTAGTAAAATTTCTAGAGAATTTACAAGAAAGACGCCTAGCTATGAAAAGCAGGTAAGATTTATTCCTACTAACAAGTAAATTTTATGAATATTTCTACTTAATTAAACCCAGGCTTAAAGACCTAATAAAAAAAATTTAAGAATAAAAAGAGGCTTTGATTGCTGAAGAGCGGTATAATGCCGCTCTTCTATTCATCAATTATTTTTCTTCTTCATCCTCTTCAATATCTTCTAGTTCATCCTCATCTAATTCCTCAAAGTCTACTTCTCCGAATAAAGAATTAAATAAATTGATATAAGCCAAAAATTTTACATTGCTAGCAAGATCTTTTTTCTCTGGATTACTCTTACGTTTAACGATTTCTTCCTGAATCACTTTAATGACTTCTAGGATAACATCATCCTCATCTCCTTCAGCTTCTTCAGTGATTATCTCCTGCTTGAGTTCTTCTAAATCAGCTGAAAATTGGTCTAAATCCAACAAATTTAAAGATTCTATATCTGTAATCATAATTTTTAATCCTTTTGGGTTAAGGGGTAGAATAACATTATGGCAGTATCGGCTTCATCTACGCAAGCAAGATTTTCATCTTAAAAGAAATTCCTTCTCCTAGTAATATAGGTTCCTTACAAATATTTTTGGAGACACATCATGTCGCATCCTCAGCACTCTAACAAAGTAGTTTTTAAAGGTGCCAATTTCCTACCCCTTTTTATTGCTTGCACAGTGGGTGCATGCATAGGGTTCGCTCCCTCGCCGGTGGGTGTTGAGCCCAAGGCGTGGCAGCTGTTAGCCATTTTTTCTGCTCTGATTGTGGGATTAATAGGAAAAGCACTGCCTATGGGAGCCATTTCTTTTTTAGCTCTAACTACTCTTATTGTCACTCAGACTCTTACGTTGAAGGAAGCTTTAAGCGGTTTTTCCCATCCTATCATTTGGCTGGTTGTTGCTGCCTTCCTTATCTCCAAAAGTTTTATTAAAACAAAACTGGGAATGCGTTTAGCCTATCTATTGGTGGCTTTTTTAGGAAAAAAAACTTTAGGGTTAGGATATGGGGTAGCTTTTACCGAACTTATCTTGGCTCCTGCTATTCCTAGTAATACAGCACGGGCTGGAGGCATTATTTTTCCTATCGTCAGAGCGTTAGCTGTTAGCTTCGGAAGCTCGCCTGAGCGCCATTCTCAACGCCTCATAGGAAGCTATCTTACCCTTACGGCCTACTACTGCAATTTAATCACTAGCACCATGTTTATTACAGCCATGGCAGCAAATCCTCTTATCGTAGCAGTACTGCTTAATCATAATATCCCCATTACCTGGGGCCAATGGGCCTTAGCCGCCAGCCTTCCTGGAGTACTAAGTTTAATCAGCGTTCCCTATCTTGTGCATAAATTATATCCTCCAGAAATTAAAGAAACTCCTGAAGCTAAAGATTTAGCTATCAAAAATCTTCAGCAAATGGGTCCTATGTCAAAATATGAATGGATCACTTTGGTGGTATTTTTCTTGTTAATTGTTTTATGGATTTGTGGAGAATCCTATCTTAGCATAGATAGTACGACAGTGGCCTTCTTAGGAGTATGCATTTTACTTTTAACAGGTGTGCTTACTTGGGAAGATATTAAGAGAGAACAAGAAGCTTGGGATACGCTGATTTGGTTTTCTACGCTAGTGATGATAGCCACCTATTTAAATAATTTTGGATTAATTGGTTGGATGAGTAGCCACCTACGCGCTATGATGGCAAATACTTCCTGGTACTTGGCATGGCCCATGTTGGTGCTTTCCTATTTTTATAGTCATTATCTTTTTGCTAGCAATACCGCTCACGTTAGCTCTATGTATGCGGCTTTTCTAACTGTCGGCCTACATCTACACATTCCCCCTTATCTTATAGCTCTTTCACTTGCCTTTTCTAGCAGCTTGTTCGCCTGCCTTACTCATTATGGAACCGGATCAGCACCTATTTTATTTGGATCTGAATATGTAAATCTTAAAACTTGGTGGAAAATGGGATTTATAATGAGTTTTATCTTTTTAACTATCTGGATAGGCATAGGGTCTTTGTGGTGGAAAATTCTTCATCTGTGGTAGGCACACTTACATTCTCATCTTGCTTTGCTTCCTCCTTATGATGTTAAGGCGGGAAGCATAGTGATTGCTAATTGCAAGAAAAGGTATGCTTAAAAACGTTTGACACGCACATGGCAATAAGGCTCTTTACCCACTTTATCATAGTAATCTTGATGATATTCTTCTGCAGGATAAAAAAAGCTTGCTGGCAAAAGACGGGTAGCTACTTTAATCCCCTTCTTTTCCAATTTTATCACCAAATTTTCGGCTATCTTCTTTTGAGCCTCCGAGAGATAAAAGATTGCCGAACGATATTGTTCACCCCTATCAGGTCCCTGGCGATTGTGCTGTGAGGGATCGTGGATCTCAAAAAATAATTTAGCCAATGTTTCATAAGTCACAATTTCAGGGTCAAATATAATTTCCACGCTTTCTGCATGGCCACTCATTCCCGTACAGACCTCTTGATAGGTTGGATGCACTGTTGAGCCTCCTATATAACCTACGGTAGTACTAACTACTCCTTCAACTTTTTTAAATAGATGCTCAACACTCCAGAAACAACCGGCAGCAAAAACAGCTCTGGCATAGCCCTCTTGAGTAAATGCAGGGTTAAATGTTAGCGATGTTGAATTTACACAGTGCCGCTGATTCTTTCTTGTCAGCCTTTCTCCAATAAAAAGATGTCCTAGATGCCCGCTGCAGCGCCGACAAAGAATTTCTGTACGCTCCCCATCTGCATCAAGCTTGCGCTCCACAGCACCCTTAATTTCATCCTCAAAACTAGGCCATCCGCATTGAGAAGGAAATTTATCAGAGGACATATATAAAGGAGCGTCACAATGACGGCATAGATAAATACCTCCTTCAGCAAAGTGGTAGTATTTACCCGTTCCAGGTTTTTCAGTCCCTTTTTTTAAAATGATAGATTCCTCGTAAGAATCTAAGGCATGATATCTTTCCATATAAACCTTTCATGTTATTCTTTCCTCTTTTTCCTAAGAGCAAGCGATCATTATAATATTTAAGAGCAAAAGCCTCAAGCCATCATCCATTTAAGTTTACAATCATTCTACCATTAAATTGTTAGACCCAGTTACATGCTTGTGCTTTTATTTGAAATGCTTACTACATTTTTCACTCGTCTAGCTTTTTCCTTAAACACTTAAATCGTGAAGTGGGGCACTTTACAATTAAGAAAGCTGGATTAATAAAGGACATTTAAAGCAAAAAAAAACAGCATAAATGAAAGTTTTCTATCTACTAGCAAGACAAAAACTACCCAAGTGTTTTACCAATGCTAACGCTATTCCCCGTTAGGCGATCTTACGTCTATTAATTTTTTCACACTCATATTGATATTAATTATTTTAATAGCCTATAATAAAGTAATCAGGAGGAAAAAGTATGGGTGCTCCTATCAATAATAATTTTCGAGATCTTTATGAAGATGCTCATCTCATGGTTAGTAATAATCCTCTTGTCTCTACTCCCAAGCCTTTTGATATAAATGCTACCGAGCGAGCAGAAAAAGCCAAAAAAGATTTTAAAAAAAATCGAGAAGGCAAAAAAGATAAAGATGAAAAAGATAGTGAGGAAGAGGAAAATAAGCCGTTACCACGTCCTATGGGCCTTTAAGACGCTAGGCATAATTTATTAAAAACTCCTAACCCTTTATCTGTCGGTTTATTTTTTTACCTGATTCTTAAGGCTATCCCTATATTTAAGGGCCTTACAATTTTTAATTTAAGACGCGTTATCCCTTCATTTTTGACAGCCCCAGTAAAGATTGAAACAAATTAAATTGTAACGGCAAAAAAGTTTTTGCATATTAAGAATGCTGTGTACAAACACCACCATTTATCTTAAAGATTTAAGGATTGAATACCTAGGGGTTAAGGAATTTTGCTAAAGCTCCGTTTATTCTATATATCTACTTTACTCTCTAAAATTGATGAATTTTCAAAGATTTAAAGTCTTATAAACTCTTTTTATCTTTGACATACTTTTAATAAACGAGCCCTTCGTGTTGTACGTCTTTCTAGGATAATAAACATTTTAACTAGCCTTTAGGCTTAAAGGCTAGTTAGCTCTCATGCTCTTAGCATAAAGAATAGAAATAGCTAAAGGTACTATCTTATAAAAACTCATTTCTTCAGAGCTTAAGCATGAGAGCTTTATAAGCACAAAATTAATGGAGCATCATTTCTAAAAGCTTCTTTTATTTTCTCTGCTTCGTAGAAGCCTTTGGGACGGATCCTAGTTAATCCTTTCCCCCCTACTTTGTTAAATAATTGAATTGACTCGTTGATAGCCTTAAAAGCTTGATGGGAAAGACCTTTTTCCAAATAAAGCCTAGCAAGGTAGTATTTGGACTTTGCACCAATCATAAGATCGGTTTTGGATAGTTGCGAAGCCTTTTCAAAATAGTCTTGAGCTTTTCCAAGATCTCCAAAAGGACAGTCTTTATCTAAGTATAACTCTCCTAACATCAGGCAAATTTCTCCCGATCTTACATATTGCTGCATCATCTGGATGGCTCCTTGAAAAGGCACGCCATTTTCAATTCCTCCTATTTCAAGTCTCTCGCGTGCTTTATTATAATATTCCTGTTTTTTTTCTTTATCCGCTTCTTGCTGCGCTAACTTTAAGTAGACTCTGCTCAATTGAATATTACAATATCTTTCATTAAACAGATCACGTTGCCCTGCAGGCATGCAAGGATTTTGTTTAAAGAGATTAAGATATAATTTTTCTGCTTGTAACAAATCCTCCTTATCCCCCTCTAAGAGGGCCCAACCTTTGCCTTGACGTTGGAAAACTATAAAGTCAAAAGGATTGGGATTGTCATACTCATCGCGTCTGGCTGTTATTACTTCCTGGACATCAATAGCTTTTTGAAAATATTTTTTTGCTTGATCTAGCCCTTGCGTATGAAAATAGACTTTTCCTAAGTAGTGAAGAGCCTGAGCACATAGAGCTGGAAGTTCTTTGTGTGCTTTTAAATTATCACAGATTTGCTCAGCTGTTGTGCGATCTATTTGAAGTCCCACAAGCTTCAAACTTTTCTTAAAAGCTTGGCGAGCTTCGAAAAAATTATTGGATTGTAAATAATAATTACCTAAAACATTATAAAGATGCACGAAATAAGGTTTTAACTCTTCTTGCAACTCATATTTTTCTGCATGTCTTAAAAGAGTTTTTAGCTGATTTTCAATAGCTTTTGTTTTATTTAATCCATCAGCAAAACGCATATCCAATTTAAAATTGTTTTTAAGAAAAACAAGCAGCTCTTTTAACGTTTGTGAAGGCTTTACTCCTTTTTTTTCCGCTTTTTCAATTAGCAACTCTTGCAAAGAGGAATGGACCTCCCACCCATCTTCTCCATCCATAGCAATCAAAGCATAACTTTCTAGTAAATCTAATATGTGATTAAATAAACTAGTGTTACCTACATGCTTATCAAACCACAGCTGCAAAATAGATCGATCTATAAAGTAAGGGTTTAAAAAGGGTATAATAGAAAGAAGGGCTTTGCTTTCGCTTTGTTTTTGTTCGCATTCTTCTACACTCAAAGAGTGGACAGCCTTTATAATCCGGGTAGCATCATCGATAGAACGTAAAGAAACTTTCTCGGATACCCCTGCAACCTCTTTTAACCTTTTAACATAGGATTCTATTGAGGCATCAAAGCTATTATCTTGTGGCGCATCTTTTAAATAGATAGCTGCTTGCTTAATAGCTAAAGGTAAGTAAAAAAGTTCACTCGCTAATTGGCGCTTTGAATTATTTGCTTTCTTAAGAGCCCAATGATCATCACCGAGATTAAGATTAAAGATGTCGAGAGCTTCTTGCATATTAATCGTATTGCTTTGCATATCAAAAGGTACGGCCCCCTCTAACTTTTCTTTTGCAACAAGTAAAATTTCTCCTTTTTTATTATTTGGAAAAAACTTTTGCAACTTTTCGTAACTTTTGGCATCAACATTGTCAACTATAAAAAGCCAATGAGGCCTTTTTGCAAGTTTTTTATTAACTTTTTTGATAATAATTTCTTCTTGAGCTGCAAGCGGGACATGAACTCCTAAATCCTCTGCAAGTTTTCTGTACGCACGTAAAAATGTGTCTTCGTCTCTCATGTCAGCAAAGAAAACAGTTCTTATTCTATCAGGTTGTTCTTTCATTTTCTTTTCATAATGTATTGCATATCGTTTAGCTAAAGTTGTTCTGCCCGACCCAGCCATGCCTACAATTGCTACCTTTTGTATGTTAGATTCTGGCTCTTTAAAAAGCTCTTCTAGCTTGTCCAGATTTTTTGTTTGAATCCAGTTTCCCTGCTGAGATAAAATTTCGTCCGAAAGTCCAACATGCACAGTTTCTTCTTTAAATGCTTTTTTTACATAGTCGGTAATTAGAGGACGCAAGACATATAATACTAAAACACTAAAGGAAGTCCCTATAAATAGCTGTTGCTTTTCAAAAGGGGTCATATTTTTAAAACGTTTCTGCTTTTGACTAAAATATTCTTGCACACTTTTAATTCTCTCTTCCTTCCCGCCATTTTCTTTTATTTCTGTATGTAATCTTCTTTGCCCTTTGAAAACCCTTAAAGCACTTGGCTGTAATTTATCCTTGAACTTTGGGTTGCAAAGATATTTTCCTTTAGTCCAATAAGATCGCCGACCTTGATTCTCCGATATTGCTGAGAAGGTTACGTAATTTATTTTATGCCCCCTAAGCAGGTAGGTAGAATAATGACTTTTATAAAGATTATGAAAGGCAGTGGATATAGATATAGATCTGGAACAGAAGAGAGTAGAGGAAATAGCTTTAGAGTCTGTAGGGAAAGAAGGAAGGCTCTTTAATTTAGAATAGAGGCCTCTGCTCAGAGGAAAAGATGATTTTGAAGAAGAAATTGACATATTGTTCCCCCTAATTTATGTAAAAAAACATGTTTAAAAGCAATATAGAAAGCGATTAGCCTGACTTGAAATTTTAATTTGCTTATAGATTAAGCTAGGCCTCTTTGGATATTGGCTTATCCCGCATTATAAGTCAAAAGCTTATCAAAAAGATCTCCATAAGCGGGTGTAAACAAAAGTGTTGGCAATCTTTTTTAAGCAGCAGCTTTGTAGGAATTCCAATAAGCTTCCCAATAACCATTTAATCTACCTATTCTTAAGCTCAGCATCGCATTAGCATTTTCTGTCTTCCACCAAGCTCCCGCTATCTTCAGCCTCTTTTGTACCACATGCCTATGACTACTTTCTATCTCGCCTGAACCAATCGGTAAGCCTTTATCTAAAGCGCTTTTATAATTCATCATATCCAGTCTTTTTTCCATATACCTATAGCATCTTACTAAGCCATTCTCCTGCTCAGGATGATCTAGCGCCTTGAACTTATTTTCAATCTCTTTGAAAACTTCTCGGCTTTTTCCAGCTTTTAACTTCTCTTTACTTTCTTCTAACCACTTTTTTGGCTCAAAAATATTGCACCAAATTGCAGCCTCGGATAAATATCCACATAGATGGTAAAAATCAATTAAGTGACCGCTTCGATTGCAAAACTTTAGTTTTATTTGTTCAGCTATCCACGGCGCTCCATCACTTATTGCATGCACATAACTACCTTCTTTCAGACCCGCTATAAGAGCACATTCTAGCATCTGTTGGCCTGCTTGTTCTGCCGTTCCAATACTACCAGCATAAAAGCGGTTGGCTTTGTCCTTGCCTCTTGCCAGACTTAGTTTGGCTTCTTTCCAACACACTTTTCTTGCTTTTCTTGCATCTTTTTTTGCTTGTTTGTCGGCCTCATTTATCTCCACAATGGGTACCATACTCCCATCTGTTTCACTAATAATGATTGCTTCTTGAGTGGACGTTTCTTTTTTTAGCTTAGCTATTTTACTTGCATGCTTTTGGGTAATCAATCTAACCATGGAAGAAGAAGCTTCAATTCCATAATGCTCCTTCATCTTTTCCCCTACTTTTCCAAACGCAATATCTGCTCCAAAGTCGGTTATTGCTCGCTCTAAAGGTAAAGAATACCCTCTACATCTAACCTTAGAAGATAAGGAAAAGGGTCTAATCAATTTTCCTGCTTGTAGGAAGCACCTCTCTTCCATACCTACTATCCCAAATGTTGTATGCCAACTTAGTTTTTTTTTGAGTGCTGCCTTAATTTCATTTCCCGAGTCTTGGCTTCTTGTTCATTTACTTGATGCTTTGCCCAATCCTCAAGGCATTTTTTCCCTAAGCCTCTAACTTCGGGAATAAGAGCAAATTCAGCATCATCCGCCACTTCAATCCCTTTAACTCCTTCGGTAATATCTAATAAATCTCTGATGGATTCTAATAGACTGGGATGCTCCTTTAAGCGATTAAATACGTTATTAACTTCTTCTTCGTTAAGCATATGCAACCTCCTTTTGCTACGCTTTCAGTATGTATTAATCCTTCCTTATCTTGCCAACACTTTTAATTACACCTTCCATAAGCTTAAATATTTTTTATCAAAAATTAATCGAGCTTCTCGAAATTTTTTCCTTGTTCTTAAGCTGAGGTTAAGGAAAAAGTTTAAATAAAGAATAAACTATAAAGTAAAACTTTTTCGTAGGCCTACACAAAGAGAGACATCTTCACATAATAGGTCAGGAGGTATACTAAGAGGATATCTTAAAACCCTTATTTTACCCTCATACTTGTGCACATTATTGAAGAAATTCTAAAGCCCGTGGCTTAATCCATTTAAGGGAGAAGAGAGAGAAACTAGGAGAGGTTGAAACATAATTACCACTCTTCCTGCCATATTACCTAGCTAAGAGGGGATTTTCTTATCTTTTAACTGCTTTCCCCTTAAGGAAAAGACAGGTTAAACTCCTCTCAAGAAAAAAGTTAAACAATAAGAGTTAAAATATTGGGGAATATCAGCTAAAGGATCGAAAACTTAAGGTTGTAAGACGGCTATATAACGGCCACCCATCTATTTGCTAAGAAATTTAAATATATTCTAGCCTGTATTCAAGAGGAAAACGTTATAAAAAAAAGGAAATATGCGTTTAAAACCATCAATGTAGGTAAATTAAAAAGTAGAGCTTTAAGTATGCTTGCGAAGGATAAATAATAAAAAGGTCGTCACAAGCAAGATTCCTCTCTATGATAAAGATTTGGAATCGCTTGTAAAGTTTTAAAAAAGAGGATTAATGTTGGCTAAGACAAAGGAGAGCAGATAACAACTATAGCATAGATAACCAAACCTTAGTATTCATCAAAAAAAAATAAATACTTAGCCTTCCATTTCCACGAACCCTACTTTATCTTTCAATGAATAAGAAGATTGACAAGAAATTTTTATTTAAAAATACTTTTTATCTTATCCAAAAAGGAGTTACTTTTAGGTAAATTAGCAGGACCTTGCAAGGAAGAAAACTCTTTCAGCAATTTTATTTGCTTTTCGGAAAGCTGTGTAGGTGTTTCCACAAATATTTTAACTAGTAAATCTCCTTTGCCTTGTCCATGCACGCTGGGAAAGCCTTCATTCCTTAGGCGGAATACTTTTCCATTTTGGGTGCCTTCTGGGATAGTAATACGACAAGTATGGCCATAGAGACCCGGTACATCTTTTTTACATCCTAAGGCAGCTTCGGTAAAACTAATCGGTAGATCTAGCAAAACATCGTTACCTTCACGTTCAAAAATTTCATGCGGCTCGACGTTAATAAAGACATAAAGATCTCCTGCTGGCCCACCACCATGACCTGCATCTCCATAACCGCTCATCTTAAGGCGCATGCCACTATCCACACCTGCTGGTATATGAATTTTAACATGCTGCTTTTCTTTAATTAAACCCTCTCCTCGGCAATCTTTACAGGGATCAGTGATAATTTCCCCTTCTCCATGGCATTGAGGGCAAGCCATAGACATGCTAAAAAAGCCTTTCTGCTCATATACTTGTCCGGCGCCATGGCAACGCGGGCACTTTTTCTTGCCCTTAGAAGAGGGGGTACCTTTACCGTGGCAGGTCTTACAAGTAACATAGTTATTGATGGCCAATTCCTTATCCACGCCCTTAGCTGCCTCTAGAAACGAAATAGTGATATTGGCACGTTTGCTAGCGCCTTGGCGACGCATTTGGGCTGAGCCTCCCCCAAAGTCATTTCCACCAAAATAACTTTCAAATATAGACTCCCCACCCATGCCACCAAAAGCACCCATGAAAGTACGTAAAGCTTCATCGACAGAAGAAAATCCTGAAAACCCTCCTCCAGCTGCTCCTGCCGCTGCTCCTAATCCTTCTTTACCATATCGATCGTAAGTTTGGCGTTTTTTATCATTACTTAAAACTTCATAGGCTTCTGAAATTTCTTTAAAGCGTTTTTCAGCTTCAGCATTGCCAGGATTTTTGTCAGGATGGTATTTTATGGCTTTTTTTCGATAAGCCTTTTTAATCTCGTCTGCTGTGGCAGTTCGTGGAATTTCCAATGTTTCGTAATAGTCAGCCATAATGCTCACATAGATGTCTTGAGAGTGCATGTCTTTTAACAAAAAAAACATAACACTCGGTGGAATTTAAAAAACTTTAGCCTAAAGGGTATAGGTACTCATTGTAATAATAAATCTGAACACCCTTTGGGGAACTTATATTAAATCAATCGGCTTGTTACTTAAGCAAGCCAATCTGGTTTTAACGCTGTCTTTTGTATTTTAAAGCAGCCTTAGATTTTGCGCGCTTTTTAACCGATGGTTTAGCATAAAAGCGATGGGCTTTGACGGATTTCATTACACCCTCTTTATCTAATCTCTTTTTCAAGGCGCGAAGGGCTTTATCGATGGGTTCGCCAATACGGACTTTTACTAATGACATTTCGCTCAATTCCTAATTTTATAAGTTTAGTAATCACGGCAACACTTTTGCCAGTTTTCTAATGATGAAAGCATCATACACAATCGATGAGTAATTTATCAATACTGAATACTCTTTTGCAATTCTTTCTCTATTTCTGCTTGGGTTTTACGCAAATATAAAATCTCGAGGGGCTCTTTTTGCATGATCTCTCCCCTTCTCCATTTATCTTCCGATAAACGACTTAAATAAAGCGCATCGGGGCCTTTTTCTTCCCATGTCCACTGCCAGTTAGGATACATATTTTCTATCTTTTGTTTTAGTAGGAGACTATTAGGAGTAAGCAGATTGTTTACATTTTGTAGATATACGCCCACTTCACTTAAAGGAAGAAGTTGTACTTTTCCCTCCCTCTCATAAGCTCCTCGGCTAGCTTGGCCTTTTAGTACGTACACTCCCCCTATCTTTGCATCAAAAAGTACAGCATACGAGCCCTCATGGGAAGGAAGAAATCCTTCCAAACTACAAAAAGTAACCAATGGCTTTCTTAGGGAAAAAGCGACTGCTTTAGCAACTACAACGCCTACCCTTATACCGGTATAAGAACCCGGACCAATTCCTACCGCTACATAGCTCAAGTCTGCCGCTTTTCTTCCCAAATATTTCAATCCACGTTCAATTTCGGGCAAAAGGGATTGAGAAGAATTTAATCCAAACGGAAAATTTCCTTGAAAGATTACTTCTCTTCCATCAAAGAAGGCTGCGCAGCCGCGCTCACTACTAGTGTCGATTACTAACGAAAACATTCTCTTAAGTCAATCCTACGGGGAAGAGTAAGTTTTTCTAAGGTACGTATAAAAAAGCTGTCGGTCATTCCAGAAATATAATCAACCACCATTTGTACTAAAGAAGTAGAATTTTTGTAATGCTCATTTTTATTAAAAGTATAATTTTTCCACACGTAACTTTCTTCATTTAAATGATTAAGGTCTTCTAATAATAATTCAAATAAAAGACGATACGCTCGCTTGATCTTGCTAGATTCCACTTTGAGTTGAGGATGCACATAGATATGAGCAAAATTAAAATCACGCAAAAACTTTAAAGCTTCAAAAGCTTCCATAGAAATACCTATGTAAGCTTGTTCGTAACTCACTTTAATAATTTCTTTAGCAAGAGTCGCCAGAATTTCTTGATTTGTAGTACCTAAAAATGTTTTGGGCACCTGTTCCTTAGATATGATTCCTAAACGAATAGCATCTTCAATATCTTTGCCTATGTAGCTCATTGTATCGCATAGTTTCACTAAGCACCCCTCTAAAGTTCCTGGAATTATGTTATAGTCCGGTTCTCTTGCTTTCTGTTTTTTATCGTTAAAGTGATCTTCCCATGTTTTATCAAAGCTAGGATGGATCAAAGAGCTGCTCATTGCACCATCGTGGCAAAGAAAACCATCATAGACAGCAAGTCCAAGGTTAAGCGGTTCTATGTCAGTAAAAAGCCGGCATGATTGCAAAGGATGAGCAAACGCCCCATTCTCAAACATTATTGACAGTTCAGATAAATACTCCTCACCTTCGTGACCAAAAGGAGGATGTCCCACATCATGACCTAAAGAGATAGCTTCTACCAGATCAAGATTCAAGCGTAAAATCTCTGCAATTCCCCTAGCAAAGCTACTAACAAATTGTACATGTAAGCCACGATGAGTAATATGATCATTATCGACTAAGTATACGACCTGAGTTTTATCATTATAGCGAGCATATGCTCTAGAGTGGATGATTTTATCTACATCTCGTTTATAGGGTAAACGATAATCTTCCTCATTACCAGCCTGCCGACTGTGGGTGGATGTACGTGCGGCTAAGGGATGCAAATAAGCTTTTTCCTGTTTTATTAATGCATGACGATAAAAGGAAAGAGTTTCACTAAAAGGGATAGTCATGTATTTACACTCATTCTTTGAAAAATTCCTCATAGTAAATCTTAGTGAAAAATAATTTATAAAACAAGTCGTTTGAGTTATAACCCAGGAAGAATAGCTGATAGAAAAAAGTCTTTCCAATCTTATTTAAAAGCAGCCTAGTTGAGCAATATAAATAATTAAAGAATGTATTTAAATATTTTTTTTAGAAACATAACTTTCTTGTTTTTCTAAATAGGCTAGCTTAGAATAAAGCTTATCTAAAAACAACCCTGATAAGAACACCTTTGGCAGGATCTCTGCTGCCTAGGAAAAAACGCTTTCTTAATTGAATGTTTATTCTTTATCCTCCATAATATTATCACTCCTATAATTTAAATGGTAAGAGGCCAAGTTTGAATCTAGAAGATATTGAAGACAGTTCTTTTACTCAGCAGCTGGAAAATGCTGTGATCAAGACACTTGAAAATCAACAAAAAACAGAGAAAAGAAACTCCTTTCCGAACGAGCTATGTATATTTCCTCTTTTGAAAAGACCTTTTTTTCCTGGGATGGCAGCTCCTATAGTTATTGAACCTGGACCTTTCTTTGAAACTCTAAAATTAGTGGCTAAAACTGATCATAAGTCTATCGGTTTGATTTTAACCAGGCAAGAAGATGTTGATATCTATAAAGCTAGCTTTGGGGATCTTTATCAAGTGGGAGTTATCGCTCGTCTATTGCGAATCATTCCTTTAGAGCAAGGAGGAGCACAAGTTATACTTAACATGGAAAGGCGACTACGTGTTTTACGCCCTCTTTCTAACTCCAAAGTTTTAAAAGCCAAAGTTTCTTATTTTGAAGATAGTCCTACGCTTACCTCTGAGCTTAAAGCCTATGCGATCAGTATTATTTCTACCATTAAAGAATTATTGAAATTAAATCCGCTTTTTAAAGAAGAATTACAAATTTTTCTTAGTCATTCTGATTTTACCGAGCCTGGGAAACTTGCAGATTTTGCTGTAGCTTTAACAACCGCTTCCCGAGAAGAGCTGCAAGAAGTATTAGAAACGTTTGACATCCAAAAACGCATTGATCGAGCTCTTTTACTGCTTAAAAAAGAATTAGACTTAAGTGTTTTACAAAATAATATCAATCAAAAGATTGAATCCACCATCTCTAAAAGCCAGAAAGATTTTTTTCTGCGCGAGCAGCTAAAAACAATTAAAAAAGAGTTGGGTATTAGAAAAAGATGACAAGTCTCTTGACAAAGAAAAATTTGAAGGACGTATCAGAGAACGTAAAATACCTGCTGACGTATTAAAAGTCATAAAAGATGAGATGGAAAAGCTCTCTGTACTAGAGACGCAATCTGCTGAATACGCTGTATGCCGAGGATATTTAGATTGGTTGACCAATCTACCTTGGGGTATTCAAAGTGAAGAGTGTCAGGATATTATGAAAGCTGAAAAGATCCTTGCGCACGATCATTATGGCCTAGAAGACATCAAGCAACGCATCCTGGAATTTATAGGAGTAGGTAAGCTTGTAGGAGGGGTAAAAGGCAGCATATTGTGCTTGGTCGGCCCTCCAGGAGTCGGCAAAACCAGTATCGGTAAAAGCATAGCTCGTGCCTTAAATAGAAAATTTTATCGCTTCTCTGTAGGTGGCATGCGAGATGAAGCTGAAATTAAAGGACATCGCCGTACCTATATTGGAGCTATGCCAGGAAAATTAATTCAAGCACTCAAGTTTTGCCAGACCATGAATCCCGTGATCATGCTAGATGAAGTGGATAAAATGGGAAGTAGCTACCATGGAGATCCAGCCTCGGCATTGTTAGAAGTTCTAGATCCCGAACAAAATCGTGAATTTTTGGATCACTACTTAGATGTTCACTGTGATTTATCTAATATTCTTTTCATTGTGACTGCCAATGTGTTAGACACAATCCCCGAGCCCCTTAAAGACCGCATGGATATTTTGCGCCTTTCGGGCTATATTATGCAGGAAAAAATTGAGATTGCCAAAAAGTATTTACTTCCTCGCAACCGTAAATTAATGGGATTAAAAGCTAAAGATATCACCTTTACGACTGAAGGCTTAAGAGCTATTATCAATGGTTATGCACGTGAAGCGGGAGTAAGAAGCCTTGAAAATAATATTAAAAAGATCATGCGTAAGATCGCCCTACGTATTGTTCGAGAGGCCTCCTTAGCTGCAGAAAAACCTCGTAAAAATAACAAGCAAAAGGATACAAAAGTCTTAACTTCTTCTTATAGTGTGACTCCCACCAGTTTACATGAATATCTCGGTAAGCCTATATTTACCTCAGATCGTTTTTATGAACATAATCCTATAGGGGTTAGCACAGGCTTAGCATGGACTTCAATGGGTGGAGCCACTCTCTACATTGAAACAATTAAAGTAGCCGCAGAAAAAACGGAGATGAAGCTAACGGGCCAAGCAGGCCAGGTCATGAAAGAATCTTCTGAAATTGCCTGGAGCTATTTACATAGTGCCTTAAACAAATATGCTCCCAGTTATAGCTTTTTTGAAAAAGCGCAAGTTCATATTCATATCCCTGAAGGTGCTACTCCCAAAGATGGCCCATCGGCGGGCATTACCATGGTTACAGCCTTATTATCTTTGTTGACCAATACCCCTGTGCTTAACAATTTAGGAATGACAGGAGAGCTAACTCTAACCGGCCGCATTTTGCCTATCGGCGGGGTAAAAGAAAAACTAGTAGCAGCTAGACGCTCGGGTCTAAAAACTCTTATCTTTCCTAAAGATAATTTAAGAGATTATGAGGAACTTCCTGATTACATCAAAAAAGGAATAGACATACATTTCGTACAACATTATGACGAAGTCTTTCATATTGCCTTTCCTGATCTGGAGCATGCTCTAGGCGCTAAGTTGGACAAATAGAGATTTAAAAAAATCCTCTATCATAGTTTAACCTTTCGGGAATGCATGAATAATAGCTTATTCTTCTGAGTAACTTCTTGAGTAATCATCGACTTAATAAAAATCCTCACTTTAAGGAGAGAGGGAGCTCTCAGAAAGATGTTCTCCTTTTTAGACTTTATAGACGTAGGGTCTTTAGACGGTAAGATTTAAATGCCGCATGGAGAGGTTAGCACTTTATAAAAAACTTTATCCACTGTTTAGGAAAGCTTTTATTAATAAAGATCAAATTCAAGCAAGCGACTATCCACGCTACTATTAGTAATAACATGGCGACGACTCGCTGACAATCCAATTTCTTTGACCAAAGGGGTATTAGCCGTAAATATAAAGCCTCGCGCAGGTTTAGAAACATGATGCTTCATGAAGTCCCCCAGCGCTCTGTATAAAGGAATAAGAGTGTCTACATTGTCTAATCTTTTTCCGTGAGGAGGGTTGGTTAAAATCATGGTAGGCAATATTGAAGGACTAAATTCTCTAAAATCAGCTTGCTTAACTAGAACATCCTTTAAAAACCCTGCAGCCCGCAAATTACCTTGACAGATACGCGCTACATTTTTATTAATATCTATCCCAAATAAATGATTTTTTGGGATCGCTTGCCGTAAAGCATCTACTTCTGTTTTTACTTTTAACCATTCTTCAAAAGAAAAATGAGGTAAAAGCATAAATCCCCATTTTTGACGCAAATATCCAGGTGCCGTACGAGAAGCGATTAATGCCGCTTCTATTAATAAGGTTCCTCCCCCACAACAAGGATCTAGTAAAATTTCGTGAGGTTGATAATCAGCTAGGCGTAGCAAAGCTGCAGCTAAAGATTCCTGCAAAGGAGCTTCTGCCGACTCTTGCCGATAACCTCTTTTATGCAAGGGAGTTCCAGAAGTATCTACGCTTATAGTCGCTTGATTATCGTGAATAAATAGATTTAATTGTACATCAGGATTTTTAACATTTACACTTGGGCGATTGCCGGTTTTTGCACGTATTTGATCGCATATAGCATCTTTAAGAACCTGTGCTGCGAACAAGCTATTTTTTAGCTGCCGATGGGAAACATTGGCATCTATGGCAAAATTTTTTCCTGAAGGTAAATATTTTAACCAATCAATACTGCTTCCCCCTTTGTACAAGCCTTTTTGATCATAGCAGGGAAACTGAGCAAGTGGAAGTAAAACCCTTCCTGCTATACGAGAACAATAATTAAGGCGAAAAATAGCGGGGAAACTTTTATCAAAGACATAAACTCCTCGAAATCCTTCTCTTACCTGAGTAAAGCCTAATTCCGCTAATTCTTGGATTAATAAAGATTCTAGACCTTGTCCGCAAGTCACAAAAAGATGATTAGGATTTTCTAACACAATAATACCTGCTTAATTATGCATAAATAAAATAACATCGCCGTCTTTTACCACATATTCTCGTCCCTCAGAGCGAGCCTTTCCAGCTTCACGTGCGGCTACACGTCCTTTATAAGTAACCATATCTTCATAAGAAACAACTTCGGCACGAATAAATCCTTTTTGAATGTCTGAGTGAATTTTACCAGCTGCTTCTGCTGCCGAGGTACCTCTATTGATGGTCCAAGCGCGCGTTTCAATTTCTCCAGTGGTGATATAACTAATAAGCCCTAACATCTCATAAGAGGCTCTAATTAAGCGCTGTAGCCCCGATTCTTGCAGTCCCAAGCTATCTAAAAATTGTTGGCGTTCACTTAAGTTAAGCTGAGCAATCTCCTCTTCTATACGGGCACAAATAGAAATTACAACATTCCCCTCTGCAGCCGCATAGTCACGCACACGTTTTACATAAGGATTTTCCATGTCAGGAAGATCGTTTTCCGAAACATTAGTAGCATAAATGACTTTTTTCATGGTCAATAAGGGATAAAGCTGAAGAACTTCTCGTTCCTCAGGTGTAAATTCTAACATTCTCACCGGCTTGCTGGCATTTAAATGCTCTTGCACACGATTAAGCACAGATAAGGTTAAAGCAAGCTCTTTTTTTCCTTTAAGCTGCTTTTCAACGCGCGGGATAGCATTTTCAATCATCTGCAAATCTGCTAAGCACAGCTCCAGGTTAATCACTTCGATGTCTCTGATAGGATCTGTTTGTCCTGATACATGCACGATATCGGAAGAATCAAAACAGCGAACCACATGAACAATAGCATCTGTTTCTCGAATATTTGCCAAAAATTTGTTACCTAAGCCTTCGCCTTGGGAAGCACCAGCAACTAGCCCAGCAATATCCACAAACTCCATAGTCGCACAAATGATTTTATTGCTATGGGAGATCTCCGATAAGACATGCAGCCTGGTATCTTGTACTTCTACCACCCCAACATTCGGGTCGATAGTACAAAAAGGATAATTTGATGCAGGAGCTTGATTGGATGTTAGGGCATTAAATAAAGTAGACTTTCCCACATTTGGGAGACCTACAATACCGCAAGAAAGTCGACCGGCTGCCATATAGATACCTCATAGTAATTAGTGGCAAAAGTATAGGATGAAATAGTAAAAAAAACAATAGAGAATCATGGGGGAAGTCATAGAATAGGAAAAAATAGTGTTACAATATTTCTTCTTGCTATTTTCTTAGGAAAATTAAAGTTTAATCTTAATTTTAGCTTTATTAAGGCGATATCCATAACAGACTGGTTTCTTAGTCAAAAGGCTCTCGTTCCTTCAAAAGATATCCTTCACTTATTATTTCCTAATAAAATTTCCCACCTTTAGAAAAGAACTTTTCTGGTTTATTGAATTATCTTAAAGGATCTTTACAATCAGACCTCCTAGCTTAAGATTTTAAGCTCAAGCCTTTTCTTATAGAGATAACCTATCATAAAGCACCTCTAGGCGCGCAGAATAAAGTTAAAATAATTATCATTTTTTGAATTAAAACTTTTTTGGAAAGTTTTAAATATTTTTAGATTACTTTCTAGCAAAAGCTTGTGGATATCATTTTCCCTATTACCTTTAAGTCCTCCACAATTAAAGGGTTGCTTGCTCGCTGAAATTAATGGAATTTTTAGTTATAATCTAACTAGTTTTAAGAACCTGACTTTAATTTCTTTGTTAAATTATTGTAATTTCTACTTCGATTTTGTCATCCACCCCCTAAAAAGCTTACCTAACGCTTGTTAACTTTAAATAAATTTTGGAAAAATTAATTTTCATCTCGTTTGGAAAGAGGGGCCATCCAAAACTCCTTGACCATTCAGAAAGAAAAGAATTATACTAGACTTGTAGAGTGAAAGAATGTCTTGTCATCATTTGCGCACGGGCAAATATTTAAATTTTTCATTATAACTGATAAAATTTCTTTATTTTTGCCCATTTATTCCTAAGCAGAGGCTGTGACCATGGGCGAAAAAACCGAAGAAGCAACACCAAAAAAATTAAGAGATGCAAAAAAGAAGGGTCAGGTAGCTAAATCTCAAGACCTTCCTTCTGCTTTTACCTTCATTGTCTCGGTTTATGCAGCCGTAGCATTAAGTTCAACCCTTTATCAGCAACTTGGGGATTTTACGGTAGGGACTTTTCGCATGATAGCCACCACTAACTTGGAGGTAGCTATTCCTCAACTCTATTACCAATCAGCTATTGTAATCTTTATAGCTAGTATTCCTCTGATGGCTATCGTATGTGTAGTCGGCGTTATCGTCAATTTTTTAACTGTTGGCCCGGTTTTTGCTATAGAAGTATTTAAGTTTGACCCCAAAAAATTTAATCCGATACAAAACTTAAAAGCAAAGTTTAAGCTTAAGACTTTAATTGAATTGTTAAAGTCGACATTAAAGTTATTGATTGCTAGCTACTTAATCTACCAGGTCATGATGAAGAGTTTACCCATTTTGATAAAAACAGTGTCGATGCCGATGATATCTGCTTTGTTGGTTTTTGATGCTTTTTTAATGGAAGTGGTGGCTAAAATAGGCTTATTTTTTATTATCATCGCGGTAGCCGATTTTATCTATCAGAAGAAAACATTTGCTAAAGAAATGAAAATGGAAAAATTTGAGGTTAAGCAAGAGTATAAAAACTCGGAAGGGGACCCACATATTAAAGGTAAACGAAAGCAAATTGCCCATGAGATTGCTTATTCAGAAGGACCTGCAGCAGGTGTTAAAAAGGCCAAAGCAGTGGTCACTAATCCTACTCACCTAGCCATAGCAATAGGATACGAACGAGAAATAGACGCAGCTCCTTACATCTTAGTAATGGGTAAAGATTTACTAGCAGAAAGAATTATTAAACTTGCCGAAGAATACGAAGTTCCGGTTTTACGGAATATTAAATTAGCCCATCGACTCTGGGAATCTGGGGAAATTTATCAGTACATCCCCGAAGACACCTATGAAGCCTTAGCAGAAATACTACGGTGGGTTAGCTCGTTAAATACTGAGGCTCAATACGATTATATAGGGGAAAAGTAACAGATGAACTTTTTTAGAAAAATTTTGGACGGAATAACTGCCCGCCTAGGAGGAGAAAGATCGCTTGAAAATATTTCAAGATCAAGTGATATATTCCTTGCTTGCTTGATCATCGGCATTTTAATGATGATTATCCTTCAGCTGCCCCCTTACCTCATTGACTACTTAATTGCCTTTAACTTAGCGATCTCAGTGGCTCTCTTAATGGTGGGGATGTATATCCCTAGTGCTGTGCATCTATCTATCTTTCCTTCTTTACTGCTAATTACTACCCTTTACCGTCTAGGCTTAAATATTGCTTCCACTCGTCAAATTTTATTACATGCTGATGCAGGCGAAATTATTTATGGTTTCGGTAATTTTGTTGTCGGCGGCAACTTTGTAGTGGGAGGAGTTATATTTCTTATCATTACCTTGGTCCAATTTATTGTAATCACTAAAGGTGCTGAACGGGTGGCAGAGGTAGCCGCACGTTTTACTTTGGATGCGATGCCTGGTAAGCAAATGAGTATCGATGCTGATATGAGGGCAGGCATTTTAGATCAAAACCAAGCCCGTGAAAAACGCCTAGCCATTCAAAAAGAGAGCCAGCTATATGGTGCGATGGATGGTGCAATGAAATTTGTGAAAGGTGACGCGATTGCAGGCATTGTAATTACCCTTATTAACATTTTAGGGGGAATTATTATCGGTAATACGATGAATGGAATGACCATGACGGATGCCGCCCAAACCTATAGCGTTTTATCGATCGGTGATGGTCTGGTATCTCAGATTCCTTCTTTATTGATTACTATTACTGCAGGTTTAGTTACTACACGTGTTTCTAATGAAACTTCCGATTCCAACTTAGGTGCTGAAATATCAGGACAAATTTTAAAGCAGCCTAAAGCCCTGCTCCTTGCTGCAGCCTTTTTAATGGGCATGGCCATTATGCCTGGATTTCCTGCCGCTCCCTTCTTAATACTTTCTGCAGGAATGGGTTTAATTGGCTACTCTCTTATGTCAGCAGCAAGGCAGAAAAGAGAAGCTGCGGGCGGCCTTACCTCAGCGGGAGGAGGAACTATTTCTTCAGTAGCCGCAGCAAGCCCTAGCATAGACACTTCTGTTTCCGGCCATAAAGTGATTGCAGGTGGAGGCATTGATAATTATGCTCTCACCCTTCCTGTGATTCTAGAATGTGGGAAACATTTAAGTGGAGAGATCCAAAAAGCCCAAAAAGGACAAAGTTTTGTCGATCAAATGATTCCTAAGATGCGTCAAGCTCTCTATGCAGATCTAGGAGTGAGATTTCCTGGCGTGCACGTACGTACAGACTCCCCTGTCCTTGAATCCGATGAATATTCCATTCACCTGAATGAAGTTCCTATTATCCGAGGAAGGGCTTTAGAAAACAGCGTGCTAACAAACGAGAGTGAAGAAAATCTTAAGCGCTACAACCTTCCTTACGTGAGCTATAAGAACTCATTAGGGATGCCTTCCTTGTGGGTAAATATACAAAACAAAGAACTTTTAGATAAAGCAGGTATCAAATATTGGAATGCCTTAGAGGTGATGGTTTTGCATGTGTCTTACTTTTTTCGCCATTATGCTAATGAATTTGTGGGCATCCAAGAAGTAAAATCGATGATTGAGTTTGTAGAAAAGTCTTTTCCTGATCTGGTCAAAGAAGTTACCCGTTTAATTCCGCTCCAGAAAATGACCGATATCTTTAAACGTTTAATTCAAGAACAGGTCTCAATCAAAGACTTACGCACAATTTTAGAAGCTTTAAGTGAATGGGCCCAAACAGAAAAAGATACAGTTTTACTGACGGAATATGTACGTTCCTCCCTTAAACGCTACATTAGCTTTAAATATTCACAAGGGCAATCTGTTCTTTCAGTTTATATCTTAGACCCTGAAATTGAGGATATGGTGCGCGGTGCTATTAAACAAACTTCTGCCGGCTCCTATTTAGCTTTAGACCCTGATTCTGTTCAATTAATTCTACAAAGCATTCGCAATACCGTGGCGCCTCCCCCTCCTGGCGGGCAGCCCCCCGTTATCTTAACAGCCATCGACGTTCGCCGTTTCGTTCGCAAACTTGTAGAAATGGAGTTTTCTGATATTTCGGTAGTCTCCTACCAAGAAATTGTTTCTGATATTCGTCTTCAACCCTTAGGGAGAATACAGATAGGATAGCCTAATTTTAACGTTAAGTTTCACAAGAAGGTAAGCTATGGTCGTAGATCTTGGACATTTACAAAACCCGGATGGACTAAAACAAATTCTGATGGGAATGAAAGAGGATCAAGCATCCGATAAATTGGTAGCAAAAGCTGCTATTATCGCTTCTGAGCAAAAAGCAGAATTGCAAGAGCAACAATCAGAGGAAAAAAATCCCTTAGCGGCAGCGCTGCGCCGCTCAGATCGTCAGATTAAAGCTCACACCTCTAGTGTAAAAAAAGCTAAGGAAGCCAAATTAGCGCAAAAAAAGCTAATGCCGCCTAAAGAGTTAGAGGAAAGGGCTCAAGAATTTTCAAGAAGGAACCCTCAATTTCCTCCTGCAGGCTTACTCGCCTTAACAGAAAAGCTTAAAGATGGCATGAGTAAGCAAGAGATCTTGGAAATGATCCAAAAAGAATATCCCAATCCTATTGAAGCTAGCTTAGCATTAGAATTTCTTATTTCTGTGACTTTAGAGGATTTTAAAGAAACTCTTCAGTTTGCTCAGGTAGATTTAAACAAGGAAATCATTGATAAACGTGAACAGGAAGTAGCGCAAAAGGTCGAGAAGGAAGCCAAAAAGGCTACACAAGAAGCCACAGAAGCTGCCTTAAAAATTGTGCAAGGAGGGGATCTCAATAAATTATTAGATTATTTGATGTCCAACCCTATTGAAGCTACAGCTATTTATAAAATGTTAGATGAAGGCTATGGAAAAAACTTAAAAAAATTGAGTCTTTCCTTTTAAAAAAATGTGGGATAGAAATAAATAAGCTAAAGAAGCTAGATGACAAAGAAGACGTGGCCCACATGAAAAATACGATGGCTCTTTTAAAAAAATTGCAAGCTATCATGGGCGTTGATAGATATTTTGAAATTCGAAACGCTAACAAAACTACAAAAGCCGCTAGAGCTGGCTAGAATTTTTAACCACGATTGACTATGGCAAAATTTACTGCCCATGAAGTTTCTAGGCAATTCTTATATTTGGCCGCAGAAAGATTTTTGTCGTCGGATAAAATTATCCAGGCAGCCGTGAAAGCTGGTGCACAGACAATAGAAGATAAAATTACTTTGATCAACCAGATGCGTGATGCAGTTAGACAAGTTTCTATCCATCATATCTTTCGCTCTGTCCAACATCGCGATGAAATGTTTAGTGCCATCCTTGAAGCCTTAAGTGACTTAGAAGATCAATTAGAAGAAGAGCTAATTAAACAAGAAGAAGAACAGCAGCTACATATTAACCCTAATAATGAATGAGGTTTTAATGCCTTCTCATAATCTAGAATCGCTTCTGAAAGATCTTGGAGAGAAAATTGAACTTTCGCATTTAGAGCCTACAGGCAATAATAATATTACCCTTCTTTTAAAAGGCAATAATGAGGTGGTGTTGCAGAAGCATAACTCTCAGCCTTATCTCATCATTTCCTTCGAAATCCTTGAATTGCCTATCGGCCGTTTTCGTGAAAATATCTTTCGAGAAGCGCTTAAATTTAATCATCTAAACAAAGCCCATGAAGGCATATTTGCTTTTAGTAAAAAAACTCAAATGTTTTTTTTGTTTGATATGTTACCTTTTGATGAGATCTCCGGAGAGCAAGTGAATGCAATTATGCAGAATTTATCAGAAAAAGTGACTCTTTGGAAAGAAGCTCTTAACCGCGGAGAAATTCCCACCATCGGCTTTTCTAGCTTAACTTCTCCAGAAGGAGCTGGTAGCTTTTTTGGCATACGGCCTTGATAGGCTGATATTTTTAAGGCAGGCAGGTAAGCTCTCTTCATCATTTCAAAGAGGCTTTTGGCCAAGAAAATCTAAAAGCAAGCATAAAGCTGCTTATCTTATTTTGAAAATTAATGGCTAGGATGATTTAGCCATTTTTTTATATTTATTCTTATATAGACTATCTATTAATCTGCAGGCATGACAATGATAACACCCCAGCTTTGTAACTCGCTTTTGGCCACTCCCTCAGCTCCCGGCTGGAAGGCGGTAGGCATAAAACAGCACCACGGAATTAATGTTCCCCTATTTTCTTTACATACCAAGAATAGTGGGGGTATAGGCGAATTTCATGATTTAAAATGGGTGATTGATTGGTGCCATCAAGTTAATTTTAATGTGATTCAACTTCTTCCCCTCAATGATACGGGTCCCGAACCTAGCCCCTACAGCTCTATTTCAGCTTTTGCTTTAAATCCTTTACATATAAGTCTTTCTTCCCTTCCCGGTGTAGAAACTTATAAAGATTTAGCAGGCTTACTTGCTGAATTGCAATTACTCACAAAAAAACAGCGTGTGGATTACCCTACCCTACATATTAAACGCGATCTTTTTTTACAGCTCTACTATCAATATACTTATGCCCATCAATCTCAATTGCCAGACTACCTAAATTTTACTAAAGAAAATCCTTGGCTGCAGGGCTATGCTCTTTTTAAGGCATTAAAAGAAATTAGCAATTGGCAACCTTTAGATAGCTGGCCTTCAGAACTTCAAGATCCTTGCCCAGCAGAAATAGAGCGGCTGCAAAAAAAATATGAGACCCAAATTTCCTATCATATATTCCTCCAATATCTTTGTTTTAAACAATTTGAAGAAGTACGAAAGTATGCTCAATTTAAGAACATCTTATTAAAAGGCGATATCCCTATCCTTATCAGCCGAGAAAGCGCCGATGTATGGCTTCATCGCAAACTTTTTATCATGGATCAAAATGCTGGTGCTCCCCCAGATATCTACAGTCAAGAAGGGCAAAATTGGCACTTTCCTCTTTACAATTGGGAGGAGATGGAAAAAGACCATTATACCTGGTGGCAAGAGCGTTTAAAGGTGGCTGGTCGCCTATATGATATTTTTCGCATTGATCATATCGTGGGCTTTTTTCGTATATGGGCTATACCGTTAGGTCAAGCTAGCGTTCAGGGAAAGTTTTTTCCTGAAGATGAAACACAATGGGCTCCTTTAGGTAAAAAAAATCTGACGATGATGCTAAAAAATTGCTCGATGCTACCCATTGGCGAAGACTTAGGGGCCGTCCCTCCCAAGGTGAGAGAATGCTTAAAAAACTTAGGGATTTGTGCTACAAAAGTTATGCGATGGGAGAGAAATTGGGAAGGAGATAAAAGCTTTATTGATATCCATGCCTATCCGCCAGAAAGCATGACTACAGTTTCTACCCATGATTCAGAAACATTAAAACAGTGGTGGAAAAACCATCCCGAGGAAGCCCTTTATCTATGTCAAGCCAAGGGATGGAAGTATGAGCCTGATTTATCATTTGAGAAAAATCTAGCCATCCTTAAAGACAGCCATCGATCTCCTAGCCTTTTTCATATCAATCTTCTCCATGAATACTTTTCCCTTTTTCCCTATATGGCATGGGATGAGCTCAGCGATGAGCGCATTAATGATCCGTCGGGGCAATCCACTACCAATTGGACCTATCGTTATCGACTTTGTTTTGAAGAGATTTATCATAACAGCGAATTAATAGCTCTTATGAAGAGCTTAATTGAAGTAAACAATTAAATGAAAATGCGCTTGATTTTCTTTATCTTCCTTATTTTTTTCTATTCATCTTTGGGGGAAACAAGAGAGCCTAGCCACCCTAAGGTTAAAGCACTTTATAGTAGCTTAAATCCTCATTCCATTGCAGAACACCTTGCCTTCTATCAGCTTTATCCTCATAGCGTAGAAGGCAAAAAAGCTTGCCATGACGCATGGCAACTTCTTAATAAAAACAGTGGTAATGAAAACGTCTCTTTATCCTCTTTACCCGATGTGAATTCTATCCTTCAAACGATCATTGCTTTAATTAACAAAGAACCTAATGAAGAGCTCCCTTCTCTTTCAGGGGCAGAGCTAAAGGTGATAAATAAGCTCTGCAGCCAGCTAGGCAATAGAAGGCTAAAAGGCTATAAGGCCACTTCAGAAGCAGATATTATCGCTTTGCCTTCCCAAGAGATTGATTTAGCACGAGGGATCTTTTTATCGCAGCTAGGTGAGGGACCGGCAGCCCTTTTACAAATTGATAGCTATGAAGCCCTGATAGATTTAATGGCTCTTCAAATATTAGCTCAAATTCCTACCCCTGCTACTCCTGAACAAATAATCAAAGCGATTAATCATTTTGTGTTTACCGAAATGGAGTTTCGTTTTCCCCCTCACTCTTTATATGCTAAAGATATAGATATTTATACATTTTTACCCGCTGTACTTGATTCTAGAAAAGGAGTCTGCTTAGGGGTTTCTATTCTTTACCTTAGCTTGGCCCAACGTCTTAGTTTACCCTTAGAGATGGTTACCCCACCTGGCCACATTTACGTCCGCTATCATCAAGGTGACAAAGCTATCAACATCGAAACAACGGCGCGAGGAATTGATCTTGAAAGTGAAGAGTATTTGAGCCTCGACACATGCCAGCTGCAGTTGCGTGATCTTAAAGAAGTTATTGGCTTTGCTTATATCAACCAAGCTTCTGTATTTTTACAGGAAGAAAAATATGAGCAGTCCTTAGCTATTTATTTAAAAGCTCTTCCCTATTTACCTCACGATATCTTGCTAAAAGAGCTTTTGGGCTTTAATTATTTATTTGTAGGGAATCCTGAAAAGGCAATTGCTTTGCTAGAGGAAGTTAAAAATTATATTCCTACCTATACGATTAGCTCCAGTACTTTAGCAGAGGATTATCTTTTAGGGAACATAGACGCAGAAGGAATAAAAGCCATATTTATGCGAGTAGATGAAACAGCTGCCTCCATCCTCGAAAAACAAAGCCGACTGGCCCAAGCTATAAAAAAATATCCTCAGTTTCGAGCCGGCATGGCCGCTTTAGCTATCACATGGTTGCAGCTTCATCGCGAAGGAGAGGCACTTGAAATATTAGAGAAACATCATGCCCTTGAACCCTTCGATCCTACTACCCACTATTACATGGCTACACTCTATGCAGAAAGAATGGATTATAATAAAGCATGGGATCATCTAAAAATAGCAGAAAAAATTGCACATGGGCGTAATCATTTTCCACTTGCTTTAAAAGAGCTTAGATATAAAATTGCCTACTTATGCCCTGAATTTCTTGCGGATTAGATTGAAAGAAATTCAATGCAGGCTTGCAAGCTAACAGAAGTTAAAGCAATCCTATAGCTTAAAGATGAGTTAGCAAAATTTTAATGCTTACATTGTGAAAGCAAGATGAAAAAAAAGCATCCTACATTTTCTTCTGTTAGCCAAAATCCTTTTTTCTTAGAGGTAATAAAATTAAGAATGGATGACATTTGAATTCGTAATCTACATCTTAAAAGGCTATAGCTGATGATAAAAAAAATCTCCCTCGCCCTTCTATTGATACTCATCATGACAGGTTTGGCTTTTTTTTACTTGGCTCCTCGCAAACAGTTTCTCCATTATCCCCAAAATACTATTTATCGTAGTCAAACGGTTCAGATCGCAGTACCTTCTTGCCCCTTGCAAGCCAACTCTTTGATAGTAGAATCTATATTTCCGGAAAAAAGTCTCTCTCAATGGACTAAAAGACAGCATGCTGAATCTTATCATCTTCTGGAGAATACAGCTCAATTATGGAAAGATAATGAATTTATCGATAACTTTATGATTATTGCTACCATTCCTCCGCGCATGCATGCGGATAATTTTTTCTGGGAAATTATTCCTTACACAAAAAAAAATTACCATTTATTTGAGCAACTTTTAGTGCTAGGAAAGTTAACCTTTGATAGTCCCTGCCTTCCCAAAGCTGAACGTCAATCCATTAAAAGGAAATATCAAGACTATCTACCTTTCTTTTCCAAAAGTTATAGGCCTATTCCTGAAGACAACTTTTGCCCCCCGGTAGATGTCTTTTGCCAGCCAGAAATTATTGCCAAGCAACTCCTCTACGAAGGCAAACATACTCATCTACTCTACAATCATGCCCCCATAGGAATAGGTGAAGAAAAACTTCATTTTATAATTATCCCTAAAGCCCATCGTACAAATTTTATGGAACTTACCTTGGAAGAATATGTAGAAGCTCAAGAGATTTCCTCTAAACTTATTTTATATTATAAACAAAGAGGCTATCCTATTGTCTATATTTTTCATAAGTCAGGAAAGTATGCCGGGCAAACTGTACCTCATTGGCATGAGCACCTTATTTTTGTGCCGCACCGCACCCATGAATTTATAGGAAAATTAATGGTCTTGCAAAAAATGCTTTTCCCTACCTCTCCTCTTAATGAGAAGAAATTTAAAAAGCTTGTCGATATATATCGCCTACAAGCAAAAGAGGCTTTAAACTCTTTAAACGAAAGGAATTACACTAAGGAATAGTTATGGCAAAGATTAAAATTTATACTAAAACCGGTGATAAAGGCGAAACATCATTATTTTCTGGCCAGCGTGTCCTTAAAGATGATCCTTTCATCGGAGCTTTAGGCTCTGTGGATGAATGCAATTCAGCGATTGGAGCGGCTCTTTCCCTATTACCTAATGATCCACAATTACAGCTAACTAGAAAACAACTAGAAACCATTCAACACACTTTGTTTGATCTGGGAGCCGCCATCGCTACTCCCCTCAGTCAGGCTTCAGCAAGTAAAGTTGAGCGCACACGTTTTGATCAGGAAGGCATTGAATTTTTAGAGAAATGGATTGATCTAATGGAAGAGCAACTCCCCCAACTTCATACTTTCATCCTCCCTGGCGGCCATCCTGCCGGCGCTTTTCTGCATCTAGCACGCAGTATCTGCCGCCGCGCTGAAAGAGATGTGATCCCTCTTAGCAGAAAAGCCGATATCTCAAAAAATGTTACCATTTATCTTAATCGCTTGTCAGATTATCTCTTTGTGTGCTCTCGATATGTCAATCATCTATGTAAGCAACCGGAGACCTTCTGGACTATGCATAAACACTCATCTCTTATTGAAAGCTAAATGAAAACTGGTCACCTCAAGAATGAGGTTATCTCTTGAAAGCTTAAATAAATTTAATAGAAAAAGACTCTTACACCGCTTATGAATTTTTCCTTTCAGGGCAACGCCTATTACCTATAGATAAAAAATATGCTTAATCACACTCTCCTATATTTTTTGCAATAAATCAAAGCGTTTTATCCATCCATACAGCCTTAAGAAGCGCTTAATAACGTTGAACTATCGCTTCTACAAAAAGGTATTAGCTGGTGTCTTTCGAAATAATACATATATCATTTTTTAAAGCTTCTTTTTCAAGTTTTTGAAGATGCTTAAAATATTTCTTAATACACACCGTGATTTCATACCGAGCTTTTCTTTCAGTGGTAGAATTTTTATTTGGCAAAAATTTACATTTTTGCTTGGCAAAATCTTTTACATCTAAAGAAGAGTCTAACAGTGGGGAGTCTCCCTCTTTTCGGCGCTTTTTATCTAGCTTAAGCAGTTTTTTAGTAGCAAGGAAGTTACCCTCTTCTATAGCGTGATATATAAAAGGAAGAGTTCCAGCTACATGAAGGTCAGCTCCTTTTGCTAATAGAAGCTTAATAATTTCAGGATAAAACCGTTTCTTACCGATAGTATAATGGAGAGGAGTTTTCCATTTCTTATCTATGACATTTATATCCGCCCCATAATCAAGTAAGCGAGACGTAATCCCCATTAGACCTCGCTTTGTTGCTAGATGAAGAGGAGTAGATCCTCTTTTACTGTTACAATCGCTTACTTGCGCATCTGCTCCTTTGGAGAGAAGGTAATGCACTAATTCTTCCTGACGAGAACACACGGCTTCACTTAAAAAACTCTTTTGTTCCTTAAAGAAAGTACAAAGAATCGATGGATTTTTAGCTTCTATAATTTGCTTGACTCGTTTGATCTGCCCCTGACGGCAAAACCACTGCAGGGTAGAAACATTAGGGTCTTTACTTTCATCAATAAAAATTGGAAGGCTCTCATCTCTAGATAATTGGGTAAACTTTTTACACACTAGCCTTAGTTGGCACATTTCCACAGCACTTAGATAATGTAAGATGGAAAGAAACAATTCATCGGGCCAGGATTCAAATGGGCTTAACTCCAGGAAGTATCTTTCATGAAGAATAGTAGATACAGAGATAGCCGAATTATTTGTTATTGGATGCATAAGGTTAATCTCCTTAATTCCTACTCCCCTAATAAAAAAGAGGGTTGTAGTTCAATTATAAGCGATCACGGGATATAAAAGGCTTTTTAGATATCAGAAGGTATAGGTTGCTCAGTACGAGCTGCATGAATAGCATCTGCTAGAAAATCTAAAATAGATTTTCCTTGTCGATAAAGAGTTTCGATACAGCTAGGCAGCACCTCTCTCCATCTTTTGCCATAGGCAGACTGGCTACCTGGATATAACTTAGGTGCAATGGCTAGATTTCTTAAAGATTCTTCGGCAGCATTATGGGTCATAGGAATAGCAGTATCTTTCAAGTAAGCACAGAAAGGTGAAATGTTTGGTCTGCTTTAAAAGCTTGTGGCAAAACTTCCGTAACTTTTTGGTGCTACTCCAGCACTGCAGCGCTTGCAATTCTTCTTGTATATAACGCCAGTTAAGATATCCATACTGCTGCCAAGTAGACTGCTGATTACTCCTTTTCCTATGCGAGGTTTATCTTTAAAAAGCTCTTGCAAGGTAGCATATAGGTTTCCTAAGTGCTGTGTACCCTCCAAGGATATATTAAGCTGTTCTGCTTGACATTCCTTGTATTTTACGGATTATTGGAATGCCCGAAGGGCAGAGAGTACTAGCTTCTAGATAATGCGGCACCTTAAACAGACGAGCTATTAGATCATTTACGCCATAAGGCCATCTTTTAATCTAATACAGCCTTGCTTGGTCTTTATCTTAAAGCTTTAGCAATCCTGGAAACTCTCAGGGCTTAATACTTTACAGATATTGCGAATGCTATTGTAATTTTCTTTTACTAAGTTCTCTCCACAAGTCTTAAGAAATTGAATAGTTTGCAGACTCGTATCGTCAAGAGGAGGAGCTGGCTTGTCGAATTCATACTGAAAACGATGATAATTGTTAGCCCCTATCATATAGGACACGATATTGTGTGTTTCAAAATATGGTTGAGTCATGTCAGACCACATGTCTGCCAAATCCTCATAACCCTTAGGAAGCATGCTATCTTTTCCCCCGGTTCCAAGAGATAGCACAAACAAATCCTCATCCTCTTCTTTGTGTCCAAGGGCTTCAAATACACAGGGTAATGCAGGATTGTTCTGTAAAACACCACCATCCATAAACCAGCTCTCTTTCCCTTGGGTACTTTCCGTTACATTATAATTTACTACAACAGGAGGAAAGTAAGTTGGAGCAGCAGACGTTACTGTGGCTACATGATGCATAGGAAAATCGTAACTATTCACGCATGAAAGTTCAGGCGGTAGATTAATTAAATCTTTTGCTTTTAAATCTTGTAAACAATAGGAAACAATTTTCATTCCCTCTGAGGTATAAAGGTGTACGGTTTTAGAAATATCATCATGTGAAATAATTGAATGTATGGATCCGTCTATCGGTGCTGAGCCACTCAAAGATTCTCCCGAAATAATTTTTTTTCCTATGTTAATACTTTTACGGAGGATTTCATCATAAGTATTAGTTATAACCACAACCTTAGTTAATGCTGAAGATAAAGAAGTCCTCTCTCCTAATTTATCCTTAAAAAATTCTGAGGGATCCTTATATTTAGGATTATCCAACATCCCCTTGATATTCTTCAAGAACCACATAATTTTTTGCATCGATCCTAATTCTTTTGGCATTGGAAGATGCTCTTGATTGGGCTGAAAAATTCCAGCATATTCCTTTGTATACATGTCTAATAGATTTTTAGCTTTATATTGAGGCTTTCTTGGGTCATCTTTATCAGGCTTGCTCAGTCCTAGGGCCAAAATCCCCCCTGTTGATGTTCCTCCAATTAACTTAAACAATTTTGCAATGGGCTTTCTTGTTATCTCTTCAATTGCCACTAGCATTGTAGCAGGAATAATACCTCGGATACCTCCACCATCTAGAGAAAGGATAGGATATATCGATTTCCTTTTTTTACCTCTCGTATATGATGCGATGCTCTCCCGTGATTCTTGAACCACAAAATCAGAAGAGAATTCTTCAGCAAAAGAAAAGGAGTCTTCACGTTCAAAATAGGGATCATCACCCTCAGAAGAGGATTTTTTCTGAATAGGAGAGGGTTTTTTCTGAAAATACTTTTTATCAAGGGAAGAGATATAGCTCTCCCTACATTCTTCAATGATACCTTTATATATAGGTAATAAATTGCTTGTGATCTGTCTTTCAACTTTTGTAATAGACATATCTAGGTGAGCTAGATCGCGCTCAGTCTTGGCCTCTTTAATGTCTCTTTGAAAGCTTTTTAGCTGCTCAACAATCCTTAGGCAATCGTTTATCTTTTTATCAGTCTTGCCTAGGTATAAAGCAAAATCAGCACCTTCTTTAATCTCGTTAGGGATATTATTCTTAATTATCGAAAAACGTTTAGTGAACTCGGCTAAATCTCTTTCATCAGTAATAGCCCGCATATCATTTTGAAAACACTGCAAAATTTGTGTGTATTTAATGTGTCTACTTTCATCCATACTCTTATTGATCGTTTTACATTTCTCTTCTAAAAGGTCTATACTCCAAGATAAAATGCTTGTTGAAGATTGTTGAACTTCTGAGGTCATGGTAGTTCCTTATCGTTAGTCAAAAAGAAACATAAAGTAATATCATCCGAAAAAGATTTTTGCAAACTAAAATTTTTTACACTTATTTTTTTTCTTAAGCGTTTATTTATACGAATAACAAGCCATCTGTCGTAAAAGACCTAATAGCTCTTCTCATAAGACAAGGCCTCTACTAGGCTAGTCTTATATATAAGATAGTATTCAGGGGGCCAAAGATCTACGACATGTCACCTTGTTCATAGCTAAAGATTTAGCATACAACCTTATTGCCTACAATTGTTCGGCTCTTCTCTCCATTTCTTGGCATATACAAGACTAAATGTCCTACCCGACCTAGATGATCATTTAGGAAATCAGGCGTTTAAGTAGCCACAAAATGTTCGACCAGCTCTAAAGAGCGATGGCAACCTCTCTGCAATTTCTTCACATTATTTATAAACCCACTCTTATCTATCCTCATCGCTAAAGATTTTGAGAAAAAATTTTCCGACGTTACGTTAAACAGGGCTCTTGCCATCTGCCATGCGATTTGAGTAATTCAACCAACTTATCATCAGCTTCAGCGAAAGGAATATTTTTCTGCACACATTCTTTGCCTACATAGAGATCGATCATGCCTGCCTTAGATCCTACATATCCGAAGTCAGCATCAGCCATCTCCCCAGGACCATTGACAATGCAGCCCATAATAGCAATCTTGACTCCAGGCAGATGTGAAGTTCGCTCACGTATCCTTTTAGTCACTTCCTGCAGATCGAATAAAGTTCGGCCACAGCTGGGGCAGGAGATAAAGTCGGTCTTAACCATGCGCATACGAGCCGCTTGCAAGATATTAAAACTTAAATGACGCAAATAATTAATATCTTGAGGGACATCCAACCATATTCCTTCTCCCAGCCCATCGCAAAAAAGAGCGCCATATTCCATTGAAGCTTGAATCACCAGATCTTCTTGGCTGCAGCTATAGTGAAAGTTAAGGATGACGGGAATACCGATCTGGTTTTGCTTTAGCCAATCAAAAAAGCGCCGCGCTTTAAAAACACGAGAAGAAGAGGGATGAAATATAATCAAGGAAGGCTGTAAAGAAGGAATAGTTTCCCATTCGTCAGGAGATTCATCACTGAGGGCGAGTGCCCAAGAAGTTTGAGAGTTTAACAAAAATTTATGCTGATTAACATATTGACGAGCTTCTATCAGATTCAATAAAGGCACTACTCCTTCTTGAGTATGAGAGGAAAAAATGCTAATCCCTATCTCCTGTAAAGGTTGCAGCACCTGCTTGTAAAAGTGGCCATCCGGAATAACAAGACCATCTATTGAAGAGATTTTAGGTTGAGGCCGTCCCAACTGCACTTCACAACCTAGATGCTGATAAAACAAGGAATCTTCTTGATTGTTTTTAGATGCTGAGACCCAAACTGTGCCATCTTTATGCATGCCGATGTGCTTTGGATAAATAATTGCACGCCTTTCAATATTCTGAAAATCTCGGCAGTGCTCTTCAAAAATTAGCTCATTTTGTTGAGAATATTCTTGAGTAAATTTAATTAAACGTCTGCAAGGGTCAATCTCATGCCAAGGATCCTCCGTCAAAGACACCCGAATAGTATCTCCAATCCCATCTAACAGTAAACTCCCAATTCCCATGGCAGATTTTATCCTTCCATCTTCCCCTTCGCCAGCTTCCGTAACCCCTAGGTGTAAAGGATAGTCCCACCCTAATCTATACATCTCTGCTACAAGTAAGCGATAAGCCAAAATCATGACCTGAGGATTAGAAGATTTCATAGAAAATATAAAATCATGGTAGTCATTCTTGCGACAGATCCTCGCAAACTCCAGAGCAGACTCTACCATTCCTGCAGGCGTATCTCCATACCGATTCATAATTCTATCAGAAAGAGAGCCATGGTTAGTTCCGATGCGCATGGCGCGCTTCAAGCTTTTACATTTTTCTACTAAAGGGGTAAATTTTTCTTCAATTTTCAGTAATTCTTGAGCATACGAATAGTCATCATAATCGATCACTTTAAAGCTTGCTCTTTTATCGACAAAATTGCCCGGATTGATACGCACCTTATCAACGAAATCTATCACCCGCATAGCAGCGGGAGGAAAAAAATGGATATCTGCCACAAGCGGGATCGAATATCCTTTTTGAAGCAAGCCATTTTTTATGGCTTCGCAGCTGTCAGCTTCTTTCATGCCTTGTACAGTCACGCGAGCAATTTCACAACCAGCATCGGCTAAACGCATAATTTGCTGGGTTGTCGCTTCAGCATCCCGTGTATTGGAAGTCGTCATAGACTGAATGCGAATAGGATTGTTACCCCCCACTCCTACAGGGCCAACCATCACCTCACGTGTCGGGCGTCTTTTCAGCTGTGCAATGGATTCGCAGTATTTCATGAAATATACTCACTATAAAATTTCCTTTAAGCCATGAATTCTATCTTGATAATCCTAATATTGCAAGCAATCCTTCAAGAGGATAAGGATAACCCTTAAAAGCTCTTTACTCTTTTATTATTAGCTTTAAAAATTGAAATAAAATTGGCTCTTCGGAGGTTTAGGTGGTAAAACATTTCTTTAAGGAGAAAAATAGTTAAATAAACCTTTTACCCGTAAACCTCCGAAGAGCCAATCAATTATCTATTTTTAGAAAACGTACAATCCATCTATTAAAAGTAAATACCAAGGCAAAAGCAGGGATAGAGATAAAAGAGCAAACCACTGAGATAGGAATTATAAGATAAAAATGCTTAATAAAATCTTTGTACAATTTTCCTGTAAGTTAAACTGCTTATATCTTAAGCTGCTTTATTGATTTCAAATAGGATTATTTTTAAAATGTAATCTACAAAAATTGATAAGCAAAGGGTTGCCATGCGAACAAATTTTTTATCTAACACCTGCCGATTTATCGTTAATAAGAGCGACTATTTGCCTTTTGTTAGTACTCTAACTAATTTAGCCTATATCTTTCAAAAAGCTGTTGTTTTACCTATCAAGCAAAAAGAGAGTATGCCTAAAAGCTCCTACTATAGTCACCTTAGTCAAAAAAGCTTTGGGCGCTGTATAATCTTGTTGCTCCCTGTATTAGGAAATATAATCGTTGGAATTTATGACTTTGCTCATAGAAAAAGTTACAATAAAAATACCGGGATAGAGCCCACCCAGTATAATAATGGCCCATCTATCCCTGCCAATCAACTGCTTAAAAACGATATTAAAATAGATCTTACCACTAAAGAGCAAAACGATTCGGATCTTGAGCATACTAACGAGGCTCCACTATTTGAAAAAGTGTTTTATCAGGCGTGCCTTGAACTTGTCCAGAAAGATGGGTTGGTCCTTAAGTATACTCCTACGTTTCGCAATCATAAAGAATTCGTTCTTACTGCTGTACGGCAAAATGGTCTGGCCCTAGATTATGCTAGCCAAGAACTTCAAAACGATAGAGAGGTGGTGCTTACCGCTGTTCAACAAAATGCTTCAGCCGTTCGGTATGCTAGCCAAGAGCTTCAAAATGATCCAATAATTATTTCCCTAGCTACAAGCAAATAAACTTACAAAAAGCTAAAGGCATCGCTTAAGTACGAAATCTCTTCCTAAAAAATCCTCTTAATAACCTGGGGAGGAAAAAATTTATTGTAATTAATGCCGGGAGTTTAGCCATTTGGACCAGGTCGAAAGCAAAGAAACATACTTAGGCTAAAAGTTTATTGGCTATTAGCATACAAAGCCTTTATAAAATAAAGAGATTTTGCCTCCCCCTTTTATATCTCGTGGCCGCTTACTGTTTTTAGGTATCTGCTTAAGAGAGCGACTAGAAGTGATTTTTTCTTTCTTACAAAGAGATAGCTTCTCATAAGCTTTTTGCTCGTTTGAAACAAACCAAGGGAATTACTAAAGGGATAAATACAATCCTCCCCTGCTTTTCATGTAAAGGGGCTAACAAAAAAATAGCAAATCAAGAGAAATAAGTCTTAAACGCAAATGTTTTTCATATTGACAAATGCCTAAGTTATCCGTAAATTGATACTTCCTATCTTACAAGCGGAGAGTTGAAATGGCACAAAATTTCACAGAAGCCGTCATAAAAGCGTTAGAAGAAGCTTTCAAAATTGCTCAGCAACATAACAATACAGAAGCCACTGAAAATAATCTGCTTAAAGCTTTTTTAGATGATCCGCAAGGTTATTTCACTTCTATTCTTACGACTCTTAATACAAAGCCGCAGGTATTAATAGAAGAAGTGCAGCGTGCTATCGAGCAACAGCCTACTTATGCAGGCTCCCCTCAACCTCCACAAACCGCCCGTAACTTACAGATGCGCATTGCTGATGCTCAGAACATAGCTAAGCAAATGAATGATACTTATACCAGTAGTGATCATTTTTTACTTTCTTATTGGAAAAATGGTGGAGAACCTTTTAACTCTTGGAAACAAGCTACAGGCATTTCTTTGAAAAATGTTGAGGAACAAATTAAAAAAATTCGAGGAGCGAGACATATGGATTCGCCTAACGCAGAAGCAAGTTTACAAACCTTGGAAAAATATTGTAAAAATCTTACTCAGCTTGCTAGCCAGGGCAAATTAGACCCTGTCATTGGCCGTGATGAAGAAATCCGACGTACTATGCAAGTCTTAAGTCGCCGCACTAAAAACAATCCCATGCTGATTGGGGACCCAGGAGTTGGAAAAACAGCTATAGCCGAAGGGTTAGCTCAAAGAATTATTTCCCAAGATGTGCCCGAATCCCTCAAAAATAAGCAGTTGTTAGCCCTCGATATGGGTAGCTTAATTGCGGGTACCAAGTATCGAGGTGAATTTGAAGAACGTTTAAAAGGCATCTTAACTGACATTGAAAATAGTGAAGGGCGCATCATCTTATTCATTGATGAAGTTCACACTCTGGTGGGAGCTGGTGCTACAGAAGGGTCGATGGATGCTGCTAACCTATTGAAACCCGCTCTTGCACGCGGTACTCTCCATTGCATTGGAGCAACCACTCTTAATGAGTACCAAAAGTATATTGAAAAGGATGCCGCCTTGGAACGCCGCTTTCAGCCTGTCATGGTTCAAGAGCCTACTTTAGAAGATTCTATTGCTATATTAAGAGGCCTACGCGAACGTTTTGAAATCTTTCATGGCGTACGTATTACTGAATCAGCTATTCATGCTGCAGTGTTCTTATCCTATCGTTATATTACTGATAGACGCCTACCTGATAAAGCTATTGATTTGATCGATGAAGCTGCTAGTATGATTCGCATGCAAATTGGAAGCCGGCCGTTACCTATTGATCGTAAAGAACGGGAGCTAAGTAGTTTAATTGTAGAACAAGAAGCTTTGCGACGTGAAAACAGTCCCTCTTCTAAAGAGGAAGCTGATAAGCTTGAAGCTAGAATTGCTCAAATCAAAGAAGAGTTAGCAGTTTTAAGAGATCAATGGAATCATGAGAAGAAACTTATAGAAGAAGTACAAAAGAAGAAAAATGAGCTTGAGCAGCTGCGATTTTATGCCGAAGAATTAGAACGCAAAGCTGATTATAATAAAGTAGCTGAAATACGTTATAGCACGCTCCCTAAGGTGGAGGCAGAAATTACTGCTATTCAAAGTAAGCTCAATGAAAAAGTGGCTCGCTTACTACAGGAAGAGGTAGATGAAAATTTAATCGCCCATATTGTTTCAAAATGGACCGGTATTCCCGTCAGTAAAATGTTAGAAGGAGAAGCCGAAAAACTTCTTAAATTAGAAGAAGTGCTAGCAAAGCGCGTCGTAGGTCAAGAGCTTGCCGTCACTGCCGTCAGCGAAGCTATCCGACGTTCTCGCTCAGGCTTAAGTGATCCAGGGCGCCCTGTAGGTGTATTTCTATTCCTAGGCCCTACAGGGGTAGGAAAAACGGAGTTGGCTAAAGCGCTTGCCGAACAACTTTTTGATCAAGAAGATGCTATTATTCGCTTGGATATGTCTGAATATATGGAGAAGCATAGCATAGCTAGAATGATAGGCTCTCCTCCTGGATATGTGGGATATGAGGAAGGAGGACAATTAACAGAAGCTATACGAAGGCGTCCTTACGCAGTGGTTTTATTTGATGAGATTGAAAAAGCCCATTCTGATGTCTTTAACCTTCTTTTGCAAATCTTTGATGAGGGTCGCATTACAGATAGCAAAGGAAGAACAATTAACTGTAAAAATGCTATTTTTATTATGACTTCCAACATTGGCTCGGATTTGCTATTAGAAAAGCTTGAGAAAAATCAAACGGGCTTATCTAAAGAGCAAATTTTATCTCTTTTACAGCCTGTGATAAAAACTTATTTTCGACCAGAATTTATTAACCGCTTAGATGATATCCTTCCCTTTCTGCCTTTGCAAGAAAAAGACATGGAAAAAATTGTCGCTCTTCAGCTTAAACAGCTCGCTAAACGTTTAAAAGACCGCGATGTTAATTTAGAGTGGACTGCAGAAGTTTTAAGTCATCTTTCTTGTGAAGGTTATGATCCTTTATTTGGGGCAAGGCCCTTAAAACGCTATATTCAAACAGAAGTGATCAACATGCTTTCTAAAGCTATTCTTGAAGGCAGGATTCCTTCGAAAAGTTCTATTGAATTATATATGGAAGAAGACAAGATTGCGTTTAGAATAAAAGAAGGCCCTAAACCTTAAGAAAAAGAGCCAAGGTCAAACACCAACCTTTGAGCTCTCTTGCTCACCAGAATCTTAAGGTCCTCTGTATTTAGTAAATTCTTGCATCCAGCGGTTATTAACAGATTCACCAGTAAGGAGAAAATACATTAATATCATCCCTATCCCGTAACTGAGATGGAAAATGCACACAAAACAGCCTAGCGTAAAGACTAGCGTTTTCTTAAAACATCTCCAGGCAAAAGAGGCTTGTTTATTTACCCCTACAGATTGACGTAACAATATCAAAGAAATTGCCCCTATGCACACTGTCATGATTAAAGCTAAAATTGAGACCACCGCCATCACTAATGTGGCTAAAAAAGCTAACATTCTTAGATAAGAGGGATAATTTCCTTGGGACAAAGATTGAACGGATTCAAATATCTCCCCCGGATTTTGGCTTGAGTCGAAACTAACTTTTTCAGCATCCTCTGTTAAAGAAGAATTTATATCCAAAAAAACATATTCGGTAATCTTTCCCTCACTGTCTTCTTTTAAAGGCCCGCTATCCCTAGCTTCTCCTCTTCTATCTGATTTCTCTTTATTGTTTGACATCGACATACTTTTTATAACTAATTTTATTAAATCCATTGAGAGCAGCAATACGATAGCCTTCCGCATAAGTAGGGTAATTAAAAACCTGATCAATAAAATAATCTATTTTTGCATTAAAACTCATGGCCACCTGACCGATATGGATAACTTCTGTAGCACTCCGTCCAATAATATGGACACCCAAGATTTCTAGTGTCTCGGCATGAAAAAGGATTTTAAACATTCCGGTATTACTTCCTACAATATGGCTGCGGGCGATCTCATAATAATAAGCTCTTCCTACTTCATAGCGAAAGCCCATCTCTCGCAACTCATCTTCATTATAGCCGCAACTAGAAATTTCAGGTATAGTATAAATACCGATAGGGTAAAGATTAGGGAATAAACGATGATGCACACCAAAAGCATGGCGCGCTGCTAGACGTCCTTGCTCCATACTAGTCGAAGCTAAGCAAGGCCCACCAATCACATCTCCTACGGCATAAATATTAGGCCGTTCTGTTTGAAATAGCGCATTGACAGGAATATACCCTTTGTTATTAACGCTTAAGCCCGCGTTTTCAATATGTAAGCCATCGACATAGGCGCTCCGCCCTAGGGCAAAAAGTAGAGCATCTGCTGATATCTCTGTACCATCCTTGCATTTTACATAAGCTTTATCATTAATACGAGCAATTTGAGCAGCCTCTTTATTTCCTAGAAAACGTAATCCCAAGTCCTTCAAGGAAGTTTGTAAAATAATGCCAATCTCGGGATCTAAAGAAGGTAAGATATGGTCTTTTTTATCAATGACTGTAACCTCGGTTCCTAAAGCAGCGAAAAAGCTTGCATATTCTGAGCCAATAATTCCTCCTCCTAATACAATGAGGCTGGAAGGAACTTTTTCTATCCCTAAAAGACGGGTCGAGTCAAAAATAACATCATTATCGAAAGGTATATTATTAGGATTTCTCGGCTTGGAGCCGGTAGCGATAACAACAAACTCAGTGTTAATTTGATGAAGTAGCCGATAATCATCATCCATAACAATCAACATACGAGGATTTTCAAAACGTGCTGTTCCATAAATTAGACGAATGCCATTTTTTCTTAATTGCCGATAAACAGTGCTTCTTTCTTCTTCAATCACTTTATGTAGCCGTTGGTTCAATTGAGGAATAGAAACCTCTTGTAAGGCAAATTCCCCGCTATTAAATCCTCTCTCATAAAAGCGGGTTAAATCAATAATTGCTTCTCTAAGAGATTTAGAAGGAATGGTACCTGAATACAGGCAGTTTCCTCCCGGTTCGGGTAATTTATCAATTACAATTACTTTTTTACCTAATTTGGCTCCTTGAATTGCTGCTTTTTGTCCTGCTGGGCCTGCGCCAATGACCACTAAATCGACTGTCATTTCTTCCATTCAAAAACTCGCATTGTTTAATAGGTTGGTAGGATAATGAGATATGCCTTGTAATGATTAGACTTTATCTAGGCGAGATATATTACAAGAATGTAAGTTTGTCAAATATAAATTTTAATGATAAGATAAAGCTAGCAAGTCATAACAAAAAATGGGTGGTCTTATGCCTAAAACTAATTTTACTAAAGTGGAAGAGTCTTTAATTCAAGGACTTGACAAATTAAACATAAAAAAAATCATCGACTCTACCTCCAAGGATATTAACGAAAAAAGAGCGTTAGATGAAACCCGTATCAATAAAAGAAAAACTGCTATCTATATGATCTCTGAACTTAAACGTCTTCATAAAAATGATGAACGTATTTATCTAAAACTAGGCACTAATCTTTCCCATATAAAAAAAATGTTAGAACATCCTTTGAAGCTGAATGCAGAAGAATGGAGAAACGTATTAAAGTTACTAGATAAAATTGAGGCCTACAAAAGAGCATTTGCTCAAACCATAAAAGAAGTGAATAACGAAGAAATGGTAGAAAAAGAAAGAAAAAAGCAGAGCGATAAGCGCTTTAATATTCAAGAGAAGTGGCTTCCTATCGACTGAAATTTCTAATTGTATTTTCTAGGGTCTCCTTTATTATATTTTTCCTTGCTTATAACCCCTATAAATGCTAATATCCCCTTTTCAAATAATTACGCTTCATCGGAGTTACAGTTATGTCAAAAATCTGTACTGTTACAGGAAAAAAACCCGCCCGTGGTTATAAGTACACAATCAGAGGGATTGCTAAAAAGAAAAAAGGGATTGGTCTTAAAGTTACTGGTAAAACTAAGCGACGTTTTCAGCCTAATCTTGTTTCTAAACGGATTTGGTTCGGCGATGAAAAACGCTTTGTGACTTTACGCTTATCTACACAAGCTTTAAGAACTATTGATAAAGTGGGTGTCAGTACGATTATACGCCGCTTAAGAGCTCAAGGTCACACAGTTTAAAAAAAGAGTGTAAGTTAAAGTTATTCCACAAACTTACACTCCTTATAATTTTTTAACATTTTTACGACCCCCTCTTCCTCCTTCCAGCTTCTTCTCTTAAATTGTTTAGGCACTTGTTTCTCAATTGCTTTGAATTCCGAGAAAAAGATTTACCACCTTTTATCAGCCTTACTCA